>CAMFZA010000073.1 GCA_946002345.1 uncultured Phascolarctobacterium sp.
GGCTAGCCGCGGTGTCCAGGTCGAGGGCGTGGTGAAAACCCTCTTAGATTTGGGGCTGATTGCAGAAGCAGGTCGTAAAAACGCTCTGGGCAATCCTATTTTGTATGCTACTACGGAAAAGTTTTTAACGGTTTTTGGCTTACCCAATTTGGCAGCACTGCCACCCCTTGAGGATGTGCCCAAGGAGGAGCAGGAGGTGCAGCAGGTACTGGAGTTTGAGGAAAAGCATTCCTCAGTCCAAAATTTATAATAGCAATTGCGTAAGACAGCCTCCTTGTAGTGGTGGAGGATTTTAATTATAGACACAAAGGAAGAATTTGATGGAAGAACGTTTACAAAAAATCTTGGCGGCCGCAGGTGTTGCCTCCCGCCGCGAAGCAGAAAAAATTATTGCCGCTGGTCGCGTTCGCGTAAATGGCAAGGTAGTTACCGAGCTGGGCAGCAAATTTGACCCGGATAAGGTACGCATTGCTGTGGATGGCAAGCCCATTAAGGCAGAGACTAAGGCTTATTATTTGTTCTACAAGCCCAGAGGTGTGGTGACCACCATGAGCGACCCCCAAAATCGCCGCAGTATCGCCGATTTTGTGCAGGATTTGCCGGAGCGAGTATTTCCCGTGGGCCGCTTGGACTACAATACCGAGGGGCTTTTGCTGTTGACCAATGATGGTGCTCTGGCCCAAGCCCTGATGCACCCCAGCCATGAGGTGAACAAGACTTATTTGGTCAAGGTGCCGGGCATTGTGCCGGACGTAAAGCTGGACATGCTGAGAGTGGGCGTCAAGCTGGAGGATGGCCTGACGGCTCCAGCCATTGTCAACCTGCGCACTTATGACCACGAGCACAATTTTACCCTTTTTGATATTACCATTCACGAGGGACGCAACCGTCAGGTGCGCCGCATGTGCGATGCTATTGGCTTCCCGGTGCGGGAGCTGAAGCGCATTAAGCTGGGACCTCTTACTCTGAGCAATTTGAGCCGGGGCAAATTCCGGGAGCTAAGCGACAGCGAGCTGGCAGCTTTGAAGAAGGCGGCTAAGCTATGAGTAGGGTCCTAATTATTGGCGGTGGTGCTGCAGGTCTTTTGGCAGGCATCGGTGCCGCGCAAAATGGTGCTGAGGTGACCATTTTGGAAAAAATGCGTCAGCCCGGCAAGAAGATGCTTATTACGGGTAAGGGCCGTTGCAATATTACCAATGCCGGCGAATTACCTGAAATCATAAAAAATCTCCCGGGAAACGGAAGATTTTTAAATAGTGCTTTACATAGGTTCACAAATGATGATATAGTAGATATGTTAGAGAGCAACGGTCTGGCTACAAAGGTGGAGAGAGGCAATAGGGTTTTTCCTGTTAGCGATAAGGCGAAGGATGTTGTGGACACCTTGGTTCGGATTTTCACCCAAGCTGGAGGCAAGCTGCTTTGTGACACCAAGGTTCTGGAGATCCTCTCTAAGGAGGGGCAGGTAACAGGTGTCAAGACCATTAACGGCGTGTATCAGGCGGATGCTGTGATTTTGTGCGCCGGGGGTGCTTCCTATCCGGGCACCGGTAGCGATGGAGGCGGCGCCAAGCTGGCTGCCAAGTTGGGGCACACCATTGTCCCCTTGAAGCCCTCCTTAGTACCCCTCGAAAGCGACTATCCCTATGTGGAGGCCTTGCAGGGGCTGTCCCTGCGCAATGTGGAGGCTACCCTCCTGGCCGATGGCAAGAAAATTTCCAAGGAGTTTGGAGAAATGCTCTTCACGCATTTTGGTGTATCCGGTCCCATTATCCTATCCTTAAGCAATGCTGCCGCTAAGGCCTTGGCTGAGGGTAGGGAGGTGGAGCTAGATATAGATTTGAAGCCTGCCCTGAGCAGGGAAAAGCTGGATGCCCGCATCCAAAGGGACTTTGGTCAGTATAGCCGCAAGCAGCTTATCAATGGGCTGAAGGATTTACTCCCCCAAAGGCTCATTCCTGTGGTGCTGGATATGGCTTATTTGGACGAAGAAAAGTTCATTAATCAGGTTTCCAAGGAGGAGCGACTGCGCCTTTTGGATACCCTTAAGTGCTTTGTTGTTCCTATAACTGCTACTCGTCCCATTGCCGAGGCCATTGTGACAGCCGGTGGCGTATCTGTAAAGGAAATCAATCCCAAAACCATGGGCTCCAAGCTGGTCAACGGCTTGTATTTTGCTGGCGAAGTGATGGATGTGGATGGGTATACAGGTGGCTTCAATCTGCAGGCTGCTTTTTCCAGTGGCTATGCCGCAGGTGTGGCAGCCAGTAATCTAGAATAAAGTGTGGTTAGATGTTTATGAAGAAAATTGTTGTTGCTATTGATGGTCCTGCCGGTGCAGGCAAAAGCACCATCGCCAAGCTGGCAGCCGAAAAGCTGGGCTATGCTTATATTGATACAGGTGCCATGGATCGCAGTGTGGCGTGGAAGTTTTTGCAAACCTGCAAGGCTTTTGACTAAGCTCTGATTAGCGATTTGGCCCGTACCATGATTATAGAATTCAAGCCTGAGGCCAGCGTAAACCGTGTGTTTGTGGATGGCACCGAGGTTACCGACGCTATTCGCAGCAGTCAGGTCACTGCCAATGTTTCCCGAGTGGCAGCTATTGGTGAGGTGCGCCAGGCCATGGTGGCCCAGCAGCGCCGTATGGGCGAGAGCGGAGGCGTTTTGATGGATGGCCGTGATATCGGTACCGTTGTCTTCCCCAATGCCCAGCTGAAAATCTTCCTCACTGCTTCGGTAGAAGAGAGGGCCCTGCGCCGCTACAAGGAGCTAGTGGCCAAGGGTCAGCAGGTGGATTTGGCCCAGCTGCAGGAGGACATCGCCAGCCGGGACAAGCAGGATAGTGAAAGAGCCATCAGCCCCCTGCGTCAGGCAGAGGATGCACTGCTTTTGGATACCTCGGACATGAATATTGAACAGGTAACTGCTCGTATTCTGCAGCTAGTTGAGGAGCGAGCACAATGATTTACACACTGCTGAAACCCATTTTGTGGCTCCTCTTCAAAATTGCTCTGAGACTGAAGGTTGAAGGAACCGCAAATATCCCTCAAGAGGGACCGCTGGTTATTGCCAGCAATCACTTAAGCCTGTTAGACCCGCCGGTAATTGGTGTGGCGGCTACCCGCAAGGTGCATTTTATGGCCAAGCAGGAGCTGTTCGTGCCGATTCTGGGGGATATTTATAAGGCGCTTGGTGCCTTCCCGGTGCGCCGTGGTGGCGCCGATAGGGCAGCCATTAAGCACGGCATTGATATCCTCAAGGATAACAAAGTGCTGGCTATCTTCCCCGAAGGCACCCGCAGCAAAACAGGTAAGCTGGGCAAGGCAGAGCCCGGAGCCCTTATGATGGCCTCCAAGGCCATGGCCACCATCGTGCCCTGCTGCGTGATTGGTACCGATTACAAGCGTCAAGGAAGAATCTGGCCCAAGGTTACTGTGCGCTTTGGCAAGCCAATTTATTTCCCGGCTGACGCTGTAGTTAATAAAGAATTCTTACATGATATGACTGAAAATCTGATGCAGCATATTGCTGCACTGCAGGCTGGAGAAAAGGTATGATGGAAATCAAGGTAGCGCAGTACTGTGGTTTTTGTTATGGCGTGAAGCGTGCGGTGGAGCTGGCCCAGGGGGCTGCTGCCCAGCATGTTCAGGGAGGAACACTTGGTCCTTTGATTCACAATCCCCAGCTGATTAAGGAATTGGCAGAGCAGGGCATTGCCTGCCGCGAAAGTCTGGACGAATTTGCGTCCGGAGAAACTGTTATTTTTCGCTCCCATGGCGTGGGCCCGGAGGTTTATGCCGCAGCGGAGCAAAAGGGCTTAAGCGTTTTGGATGCTACCTGTCCCAATGTGCGCTTGGCCCAAAAGAAGGCTGCTCAGGCAGCAGCAGATGGCTACTATCCTGTGATTGTGGGAGAAAAAAATCATCCGGAAGTAAAAAGTATTTTAAAATGGGCAGGAAAATCGGCTATCTGTATCGAATGTATAGAAGATATCTCTAGTGTGCCGCAAAGGGAGCGGTATGGAGTCATTATCCAGACCACTTTTGAGCTGCAAAAATTCGAAGATATATTGCAACAATTGCAAAAGGAGCGCCCGGGAGAATATCGCGTGGAACGCACTATCTGCCTGGCAACCAGCCAAAGACAAAAGGCCGCTGTTGAACTGGCCCAGGAGTCGGATGCAGTGATTGTCATTGGCGGTAGAAATAGTGCTAACACCCGGCATTTATTTGAACTGGTGCAGGCCAATTGTAGCAAGGCATATCATATCGAAACTGCAGACGAACTGCATGCAGACATGCTCAGGGATTGTCATAAAATTGGAATCACGGCTGGGGCATCGACTCCTGACCGTTTAATTAAGGAGGCTATTATAGCAATGGAAAACATGGATTTTGAAAGCATGCTCAATGAAAGTATGGAGGTAGAGGTATATCCTGGCAAAGTTGTCAACGGTACCGTTATTCAATTGGATAAAGATGGCGTATATGTATCTTTTGGATATAGACATGATGGCTTAATCACTTATGCCGAATGGAACCCGGCTGTAGCTCCTGAAGAACTGATGGAAACCATCAAGGTTGGCGATGAGGTTGAAGCTAAGGTTATTCCTGGCAGCACCAAGAGCGACTTTGTACGCCTGTCCAAGGTTAAAGCTGAACGTGATGCAGCATGGAAAAATGTTGCTGAACTGGCTGAAGGCGAAAAACGCGAAGCAACCGTTAAGGTTCTGCGCATCATTAAAAACAAAGCTAAGAACATTGTTGGCCTGGCAGTTGCAGTTGAAGGCGTGGAAGGCTTCATGCCTGCTAGCCATGTAGAACTGCGCCGCGTTGAGGATTTCACTCCTTACATCGGCCAAGAGCTGCAAGCTGAAATCATCGAAGTTGACCTGGAAAAGAAACGCATTGTTGTTTCTCGCCGCGACCTGCTTAAGGCTGAGCGCGAAGCTAAGGCTAAGGCTTGGAAGGAGCAAAAGGAAGCTCAAGCACAAGCTCGTAAAGAAGCACGTGCTGCTGCTGAAGAAGCTGCTTATGCATCCGTTGAAGAAGGCCAAGTAGTACCTGGCAAGGTTGTTAAGGTTGCTGAATTTGGTCTGTTCGTTGAAGTTGGCGCTGGTCTGGTTGGCTTGGTTCACAACACCGAGCTGGCTTGGGACCGCAGCGTAAAGGCTGCTGATGTTGCTGGCGAAGGCGACGAAGTAACCGTTCTGGTAAAGAAGATTGACCGCGAAAACAAACGCGTTGCTCTCTCCATCAAAGCTACTCAGGAAGATCCATGGAAGGTAGAAGCTGGCCAATTCCATGTTGGCGATATTCTGGAAGTAGAAGTAGCTCGCTTCCTGCCCTTCGGCGCTATTGTAAAGCTGACCGACAAGCTTGAAGGCCTGGTACACATTTCCGAAATCGCTCAAGAGCGCATTGCTAAACCTGACGACGCTCTGGAGTTGGGCCAAAAGGTTCAAGCTGAAGTTATTAAGATGGATCTGGATAGCAAGAAGATTGGCCTGAGCATCTCCAAGGTTAAACGTGATGCTGAAAAGAACGAATATCGTTCCTACATGGGCAAAAAGAATTCTTCCCTGTCTCAAAACCTGTCCGAACAGCTGGAAAGCTTGGAAAAATAAGGAGAGCTTAAATGCAGCGCGAACACCTTAAGCTTGAACATAATAAATATGCTCTAGAGCTTGGCGATGGACCCGCGACCACGCATTTTGCTGACCTGCAATTTGTACACAATTGTCTGCCGGAAATTAATCCGGCAGACATTGATATATCTGTGAAGCTATTGGGCAAACGGCTACGTTTGCCCTTTTTCATTGATGCTATTACGGGCAGCACTGATAGCGTTATCGAAATCAATAGCAAGCTTGCTCAAGTGGCAGCAGCTTGTGGGATTGGTTTGGCCGTGGGCTCGCAGTATGGAGCAGTGTGCCAGGGCACGGGAATTGGTAGCTATAAGGTCGTGCGTGAGCAAAACCCTCATGGCTTGGTTATTGCCAATATGAGCGCCTTTGTAACCTATGAGCAGGCCTTGGCAGCTGTGGATATGCTAGAGGCAGATGCCTTAGAGCTCCATTTAAATGCGGCCCAAGAGCTGGTAATGGCAGAGGGCGATAAAAACTATGCTGGCCTCTTGCAAAATATGCAAAAGATCTTTGAGAGCCTGCCGGTGCCGCTGATTATAAAAGAAACCGGCTGTGGTATGGCTAAGGAGCAATACCAACAGCTTTTAGAGGCTGGCTTTTATGTGTACAACTGTGCTGGAGCCGGTGGCACTAATTTCCCGGCTATTGAGGCTAAGCGCAGCGGGGCCGTATTGGCAAATGATTTTGCTGGCTGGGGATTACCAACATGCTGGTCCTTAATCGATGGTCAGTATGTGATTCCTGCTAAACGCTGCTTGTTGGCTAGCGGCGGCATTCGCACAGCTGGTGACATAGCTAAAGCCTTTGCTTTGGGAGCTGATGCTGTGGGTATTACGGGACCAGTGCTGCGCCTTGTAATGGAAGAAGGCGTAGCAGCAGCCATTGCTTATTTTGAAGAGCTAGAGCAGGGCTTAGAGCAGTATTTGTTGCTGCTGGGCTGCCGTACTCCCTATGAGCTGCGCCAGGTGCCATTGCTGATAAGTGGTGAAACTAGAAATTATCTGGACTGCCGTGGTTATGCTGTAGCAGCATTATGCAAGGCCAGAAATCGATGATTTCGTGTCTTTTAGTGTCATATCCATGTAAAATTTGTTAATCTTAGGGCATATCTTGTGGTAAACACTTGCCATGCTTGCCAGATGATGCTATAATATGTGTTAGAAGTATAAGTATTCTTAGTGAAAGAGTGGGTTGCGTACCCGCTCTTTCCGCTTATTATGCAAAAAACTAAATATAAAATTGAATATGGAGGTGATTTTGATGCAGGCAAAAGAGGTAGAAGCACTGATTACCGCTTTAGTGGAGCCCATTTTGGCGGATACTGAAATGACCCTGGTGGATGTGGAATATGTGCGCGAAAAGGATTGGTATCTGCGTATTTTTATTGACAAGCCTGGTGGAGTCGAGATCGACGATTGCCAGCTGGTCAGTGAACAATTGACCGCAGTTTTGGATGCTAAGGATCCCATTCCGGATAAGTACTTTCTAGAGGTTTCCTCGCCCGGCATCGACAGGCCGCTGAAAAAGGATAAGGATTTTGAAGCAGCCTATGGTACAAAGGTGGACATTGTGTTCTTTGCTCCCTGGGAAGGCTTAAAGAATCTGGTGGGAGTGCTGGAATCCCATGATGACGATGCTGTCTGGGTAAGAAAGATTATTAAGGGTAAGGAGTTTAAAACTCCGGACCGTATCGAACGTAAATTGATTGCTGTTATTAGACCGCATATTGACTTTTAAAATTACAGAAAATAGGAGGCGTACTAAGTGAACGCAGATTTTATCTCAGCCATTCAAGAATTGGGAAAGGAGAAGGGTATCGAGCCCGAGCTTCTCTACCAGGCTGTTGAAGACGCTTTGGTTGCTGCTTATAAGAAAAATTCCAACACTAACCAAAATGTTAGAGTGGATATGAATAAGGAAACCGGTGAAATTCATGTATATGCTCAACGCACCGTGGTTGAGGGTGTACCTGTTGATGAGACTCAAATGACCTTGGATGAGGCTCATGTTATTGATCCTCGTTATATGATTGGTGATATTGTTGAGACAGAGGTAACTCCGAAAAACTTTGGTCGTATTTCTGCCCAAAACGCTATGAAGGTTTTGGTACAAAGCATCCTCTAGGCTGAACGTGGACAGGATTATTAGAGT
>CAMFZA010000074.1 GCA_946002345.1 uncultured Phascolarctobacterium sp.
TGTTGGAATTCTATCCACGGCCGGAGGACTATATCTATTATGGCAATCTCAAGAAAATCAATGACCTGAAAATAGATGGCTCCCGGCAGGTGTTTAGGGCCACAGTTTACAGTGTGCGCAATGGCTTTGGCGCTCATGGCAAGCGTTATACTGTGGTTGTAGTTAGGGATGAAACTGCTTATGCCTCGCTATATTTTTTTATGCACCAAAGCTACAGTGCTCAAAAGCTCAAGCCAGGTACGGAGCTATTGGTAATGGGACGGGTACGTCCTGGCAAGAACACTCGCTCTGTTTCCGAGGTTAGCGTACAAATTTTGGAGCCGGGGGAGGAGCAAAGTCCGGAAATAGTGCCAGTTTATTCCTTAAGTGGCGGCCTGACCCAAGCCAATATGCGTAGATGGGTACGACAGGCCTTGGCGTTAGCGGAGCAGGAGCTGCCGGAAAGCTTGCCGGCGGCGATTGTGGAAAAATGTCATTTGCCCAGCAGATTGTGGGCTTTAAAGAATATCCATTTCCCAACTAGTTGGCAGGCGCTGCAGGCTGCCAAAAGACGCTTTGTTTTCGAGGAGCTCTTTTTACTGCAGTGTGGTCTTTTATCCTATCGTCAGCAAAATCATGACCAACGCCTGGGCATTAAGCACGCTGTCAACGGAGTTAAGGTTGAACAGGTTTTGGCCCAGCTGCCCTTTACCCTGACGGAGCAGCAGCACAAGGCTTGGCGGGAAATTAGCGCTGATATGGAAAAGGAGCTGCCCATGCATCGCATTTTGCAGGGTGATGTGGGCAGTGGCAAAACTGTCATCGCTGCTCTGGCTTTGACCAAGGCGGTGGAAAATGGCTATCAGGGCTGTATGATGGCGCCCACAGAAATTTTGGCTCGGCAGCATTTTGCAACCCTGCAGGAATTTTTGCAGCCTGCCGGCATCAGGATAGCCCTTTTGGTGGGTGGTATGCGGGCCAAGGCCAGACGGGAGCTGCTCTTGAACTTGGAGTTGGGGCTTATTGATGTTTTGGTGGGTACCCATGCTGTGCTGGAGGAGGATGTGCGCTTTGCCAAGCTGTCCTTGACTGTGACCGACGAGCAGCATCGCTTTGGGGTGGAGCAGCGTGCCCGCTTAAGCAATAAGGGGGACAAGGCGCCTGATGTTCTAGTTATGACAGCCACACCCATTCCCCGCACGCTGGCCTTGACTGTTTATGGTGATTTGGATATTTCGGTGATGAAGGGGCGTCCGCCTAATCGTAAGCCGGTGCAGACCCTGTGCTATAACGAAGCAAAGCGGCTGGAGGTCTATGAGGGGCTATTGCGTCAGGTGCAGGCCGGACGGCAGGCCTATATTGTTTGCCCGCTGATCGAGAATTCTGAGGCCTTGGAGGCGCGGAGCGCTGAGAATGTTTACGAGGAGCTGAGTAAGGGGGTACTGCGCAGTGTGTCCTGCGCTTTGCTGCACGGCAGGCTCAAGCCGTTAGAAAAGGAGGCCATAATGGCCGACTTTGTAGCGGGCAAGACGCAGGTTTTAGTGAGCACCACTGTCATTGAGGTAGGTGTGAACGTTCCTAATGCCACCTTGATGGTAATCGAAAATGCCGAGCGCTTTGGTCTTGCGCAGCTGCACCAGCTACGGGGGCGTGTGGGCCGCGGCAGCGCTCAGTCCTACTGCGTGCTGCTGACCGGCGTGGACACACCGGAGGCGCTGGCGCGGCTACAGGTAGTTCGGGACAGCGAGGATGGCTTCTATCTGGCGGAGGAGGATTTGAAGCAGCGGGGTGTGGGGCAGCTTTTTGGTCTGCGCCAGCATGGCTTGCCAGATTTACGCATTGCTGATATAATTCGAGATACGGAAACTATTGCCCAGGTGCGCCAGTTGGCTCGGGAGGAGCTTGCCAAGCCCCATGCTCTTGAGGAAATTAAGGGGCTGGTGGATTTGCAGTTTGGGCAGCGCTTTGCCATGATTTTCAATACTTAAAATAAAGAGGTTCTCATTTTGCAAGAAAAATATCAATGGCTTAAAAATCCTGATACAGTGACTAAAATAGCAGCAGCAGTGCTTCTCATAGCACTTTTTTGTGGTATTCAATGCTTTGCAGATGATTTTTTTACTAATACTTTTAAATTGGCCATTAGTGGTAATGTGGATGCATTAGCAGAATATTTGCGTTCCTTCGGTCCCTGGGCCATAGTCATCAGCTTTGTTTTGGATGTGCTGATCAATGCGGGCAGCATCTTTCCCTCCATTTTTCTTTCCACAGCCAACGGCTTGATTTTTGGCTTACCCTTGGGAATTTTGATTTCCTGGCTGGCGGAGACGGTGGGCGTGGTGATTAGCTTCTTTTTGATGCGTTTTTTCTTTCGCAGCACGGCAGAAGCAATTATTGCCAAAAGCAATTCCCTGCAGCACATTGATGAAGCCAGCGGTAAGCATGGGCTAGAGGGGATGGCCTTCGCCAGAACCTTGCCCTACTTCCCCTCCGGGATTTTGACTGCTGTTGGCGCTGTGAGCCGCATCAGTGCCCGTGATTATATTATTGCCAATTTATTTGGTAAATTTCCCTCCACAGCTCTGGAGGTTGTGATCGGCCATGATATTGTCAATTATCAGCAGCACAGTCAGCGTTTGGCAGTATTGGTGGTTGTAGTGGGGCTGGTTTTTTGGGGCTACAAACGGTATCGTGATAAAAAGCATAAAAAAGAAGCCTGAGCAGTGCGCTCAGGCTTCAATTTATTATTCCATAAAGGGATTGGGACTAAGGACATCGCCATCATCAAAGGCAATTTAGTTAACATGGATTTGGCCCATAAGATTGCTAAGCTCCTTTTGCATCAGGCTTTTGTCGTCAGGCAGCAGTGAGTTGAGCTTTTTGCTGGTTTCCAGCTGCACCGTGGCGCCGGGAGCAATGGAGCCTCGAAAGTGCTCAGGATAGGAATACAACTCCTTGCCTGCTTCGTCCACAATGGTAACATCATAATACATGCGGTTAATGGCCACATTGGTTTTATTAGTGGCACTCAGGCTAGCCAAGAGTAGCTTTTGGGGCTCTGCTTCCTTGAGATTGTTATCCATGAAGATGTTCAGGTCCACCGTAGAGGTGCTTACGGCTTGGTTCAAGCGGTCCATAACACCTTTATTTTCAGCAGCTAGCTTAGCCTTCTTGGCCGCAGAGAATTGGACGATGAGCTGGGATAAATTGCTGATTTTTTTAATCTGCCAATCATTTTTATCATTGGCCTCCATGTGCAGAGTAGCCAAAAAATCCTTATTAAGGTTGCTATCATGGAGTACCAGATTGGCAGTGGCCAGGCCTTTTTCCTGCTTGGTGAGCTGCAAATCCTTTACAGAAAGCTTGTCCAAGGGAATATGGCGCTCTAGATTGCGGCGCATGGCATCGGGTACAGGGTCCACGGCCTTCTCCTCCTGCGCAGGCTTGGCTGCGATTTTGTCCAGGGCCTCCTGCTTCATCAGGTCCACCACTGAGGGCTTCAGCATATGGAGAATACCCAGGGCAAAGGGATTGGAGAAAAGGTTGTCATTATTGATTTTGCTTTCGGCTTTGATAATATCCTCAAAGGCATTGTCCAAAACTGAATCCAGGTCCACATATTGCTCAAATTTGGCAGTGTTATGCTCCTTGATGGCCAGACGAGTCTGGTTAAGGGCATAGGCCGGGGTACGAATCCAATACAGGAAATAAAAGGCTGCGCCTAAGAGAACGGCAACAACTAGGATTACGAGAGTGAGAGTCTTTTTGCTTTTCATTTTCCTTACCTTCTTAGCATGATTTATGATAAAAAGCTTTTTTGTCGCAAGTGCAACAAGAAAATCACTCCCTATATTGTAATCACATTGTGGTCAGATTTCAATACCTGCTACTAAAATATTTTCTACTTGCGAGAAAACAGACAAATTTAGTATAATATTAGGATAGGTGAAGTGTATCTAAAACTTTTTTATAGATGATGGAGGTTAATCTCATGCAGGAGAAAACATATTGTTTAATTAATTATGGCTGCCAAATGAATGAGTCCGACACGGAGCATTATGCAGGTCAGCTGGAGGAGCTGGGCTATAAGGCTGTGAGCGATTATCATGGTGCTGATGTTATTTTGGTCAATACCTGCTGCGTCAGAGAGAGTGCGGAAAAGAAAATTGCCGGCAAGATTGGCGAGCTGAAGGCTGAAAAAAAGCGTAATCCGGAGTGTGTGATTTGCGTAGCAGGCTGCATGGCGCAAAAGGATGGGGAGAAGCTGCAAAAGAAGCATCCTCAGGTGGATTTACTCTTGGGTACAGCCTATGTTAACGATTTTAAGCAGCTACTCTTAGATTTTTTGGCGGACCGCAAGGGCATTGCCTACACGGATTTGACCATTCATCAAAGTGAGTTTGAGGGGCACAGAGTGCGCCAGAGCAGCTTTGCCGCCTGGATTCCCATCATGTACGGCTGCAATAATTTCTGCACCTACTGCATCGTGCCTTATGTGCGTGGTCGGGAGCGCAGCCGCAGTATTGAGAATATTGTGGAGGAAATTGAGGCTGCAGTTAAAGAGGGCTATAAGGAATTTACCCTGCTGGGCCAAAATGTTAATTCCTATGGCAAGGATTTGGGCGATAAGGAGGCCTTTGCTAAGCTGCTGCGGCGCGTGAACGAAATCCCCGGTGTGGAGCGCATTCATTACATGACCAGTCATCCCCGTGATATGAGCGAGGAGGTAATTAAGGCAGTAGCAGAATGTGAGCATGTGTGCGAGAACTTCCATGTGCCCTTCCAGGCGGGCAGCAGTGAAATTTTGCGCCGCATGAATCGTGGTTATACTAAGGAAAAATATCTGGAGCTCATTAAGCTGATTCGTAAATATGTGCCCGACGCAGCTATTACCACGGATATTATTGTAGGCTTCCCCGGTGAAACGGAGGAGGATTTTGCGGAAACCTTGGATGTGGTGGAGCAGGTGGGCTTTACCAGTGCCTTTACCTTTATTTATTCTAAGCGCAGTGGTACTCCGGCAGCGAAAATGGATAACCAGGTGCCCCTACCAGTGAAGAAGGAGCGCTTGAACCGTTTGATGGCGCTGCAAAATGCCAAGAGTGTGGCTTGCCACGAACAGCTCATTGGCAAAACGGTGGAGGTTTTGGCGGAGGGACCCAGTAAGCAGGCGGATGTGTGGACCGGTCGTAGCCGCACCGGGGTGCTGGTGCTGTGGCCCGTGGAGGGCAAAGCCTACACCGTAGGCCAAAAGGTGAATGTTTTGATTGATACGGCACAAACCTGGTTAGTGAAAGGTAAGGCGGTTGATTAATGGCTGCTACAAACACATATACGCCCATGGTGGAGCAATATATGGCTGTCAAGGAGCAGCATAAAAATGAATTGCTCTTCTTTCGTTTGGGTGATTTTTATGAAATGTTTTTTGAGGATGCTCTGACAGCATCCCGAGAGCTGAACATTACGCTGACGAAGCGGGCCGGCAGTGGGGACAATATTCCCATGTGCGGTGTACCCTATCATAGCGTGGATGGTTATATTGCCAAATTAGTGCAAAAGGGTTATCGTATCGCCATTTGTGAGCAAATGGAGGACCCTCGTTTTGCCAAGGGCATTGTGGAGCGCAAGGTCATTAAGATTATTACTCCCGGCACAGCTTTAAATGAACAGCTTTTGCAGGATAAGCACAACCGTTATTTGGTGCTGCTTGTGGAGGAGATGGATGAGGTGTGCATGGCGGTGGCGGATGTGTCCACCGGTGAATGCCAGTGGTTTTTGACAAAGGGCAATGATCGTCTGCTGGAACTGGAGGAGCAGTTATACCGCCTACAGCCGGCGGAGCTGGTGCTGACCCATTCGCTTGCTGAGCAGGAGCAGCTTTTGGAATGGCTGTGGGCGAAGCTGCCGGAATGCACCCTGACCAATTATGTAGAAGAAAAGGCTGGGGAGGAGTATTTCCCACAGCATTTTGCCACTGCTACAGTTGCACCCTTAGTGCAGCAAACAGTGGAGCTTTTGCTGCGCTATTTGCACAGCACGGTGATGGCTGATTTAAGTCATATTAATCAGCTTAATGAAATTGTTCGCGACAGCTTTATGCAGCTGGATGTCACAGCAATTCGCAATTTGGAGCTGGTCCGCTCCATGGCCGATGGCAGTAAACGGGGGACATTGCTGGCCGTTTTAGATTTTACCAAAACCAGCATGGGTGCCCGCCGCCTGCGCGGTTGGATTGAAAGTCCGCTGCTCGATATTGCCCGCATTCAGGAGCGCCAGG
Organism: uncultured Phascolarctobacterium sp.; assembly: GCA_946002345.1. Taxonomy (GTDB): domain Bacteria; phylum Bacillota; class Negativicutes; order Acidaminococcales; family Acidaminococcaceae; genus Phascolarctobacterium_A. The sequence goes on from CAMFZA010000074.1 coordinate 6,257, forward strand.
AGGCCGTAGGTGAGCTGACTAGTAACGCCGCTCTGCGGGATTCGGTGGTAGATCAGCTGAAGGCTGTGGCTGATTTGGAGCGCATTGTGAGCCGCGTGGAGGTAGGCAGTGCTAATGCTCGGGATTTAGTGGCACTGCGCAGCTCTCTTAGTGTTTTGCCTGCTCTTAAGGATGTACTGCAGGGGTGCCATAGCAGGGCTTTGCAGCGGCTGCAGGGGGAAATCTGTGAGCATCAGGAGCTGGCTGTGCGCTTGCAGCAGGCTATTGTGGATGAACCGCCCTTTTCCGTACGCGAGGGGGGCATGATTCGTCCTGGTTATAACGCTGAACTGGACGAGCTGCAGCTCATTGCGGCGGATAACAAGACCTGGATGCAAAACTTTGAGCAGAAAATCAAGGAAGAAACCGGCATTAAGACCATGAAGGTGGGCTTTAATAAGGTCTTTGGCTATTATATTGAAGTGTCCAAGGGGCAGGCCAACAGCGTGCCTGACTACTTTGTGCGCAAGCAAACCTTGGTGAATGCGGAACGCTTTATTGTGCCTGAGCTAAAGGATTACGAAAACAAAATCCTTGGTGCTAAGGAGAAAATCCAAAGCCTGGAATATTATTTGTTTGACGAGCTGCGCAGCCTGATTCGCAGTCAAATTACCGAAATTCAAGCTACGGCGCGGGCCATTGGTACTCTAGATGTGCTTAATGGTCTCGCTATTGCTGCCTATAAATATAATTATGTCCGTCCTGAGCTGAACAATCAGGGGGAAATAAAGATTACCGATGGTCGTCATCCTGTGGTGGAGCGCTTGTTGGAAAAGGAAATCTTTGTCCCCAATAATGTGAATTTGAACAATACGGATGAGCGCATGATTATCATCACTGGTCCTAACATGGCTGGTAAATCCACCTATATGCGGCAGGTGGCCCTGTTGGTGCTCATGACCCAAATGGGTAGCTTTATCCCGGCCCGTCAGGCAAGTATCTGCCCCGTGGATAAAATCTTTACTCGGGTGGGGGCCAGCGATGACCTGGCTACCGGACAGAGCACCTTTATGGTGGAAATGAACGAGGTGGCGCAGATTTTGCGTTACGCCACGAAAAATAGTCTCATTATCTTGGACGAGGTTGGTCGTGGCACCTCTACCTTTGCTGGCATGAGTATTGCCCGCGCAGCGATGGAGTATATTCATGACAAAATCAAGCCCAAGACGCTGTTTGCCACCCATTATCATCAGCTGATTGCCATGGAGCAGGAGCTAAGTGGGGTGAAGAATTACAGTGTGGCAGTGAAGGAGCGGGGTAAGGACATTGTCTTTTTGCGCCGCATTGTGCCCGGCGGCACGGACCGCAGCTATGGTGTGCATGTGGCTCGTCTGGCGGGCTTGCCTAAGAAGGTTTTGGACAGAGCAGAAGCATTTTTGCAGGAGTATGATGGCGAGCGTTCCCAAGAAGCGGCTCCGGTGGTAGAACAGGCCCCGGGCATGGGTTCCCTGTTTACAAGTGCCATCACCCAGCAGCTGC
>CAMFZA010000075.1 GCA_946002345.1 uncultured Phascolarctobacterium sp.
GATATCTTTAATCTTCTTGGAATAAATGCCCATGGGTTCAATGTGAACCTTGCCACCGCTTACCAGGTTCAGCTTACGCTCAGCCACGAATTTGTTCAGATAGGGCTCGTGTTGGAAGAAGTTGGCATCCAATTCCTTATCATTTAAGGACAGGTTGGGTTTTACATAATCGCTGAATTCGATAACCTGCATATCAACGCCGTCCTTAGCCAGACCAGCCTTGATGTGGTTCAAAATTTCAGCATGGGGAACTGCGGTTGCAACCACATTACTAGCCACTTTTTTATCAGCAGCGGGAGCTGCCTTCATTTCGCCGCCGCAGCCTGCTGCTACCACAGCAATGCTAGCCAATGCGACCATACCAATAAGTAATTTTTTCATCATCTTTCACTCCTTTTCTTGATGACAGCCAAAAGATATTGAATGTAATATATCTTATCCTACCATTTTTGTCAACATTAACTTCACAAAAAAAACGGGATAAGCCGTTCTTATCCCGTTTCTGTAAAATTTGTTACTCTTTACTATATTTGGCAATGCCAACCTTATAAAAATCGTTACCCTCAGCATCGATGCACACGATGGCCGGGAAGTCCTTAACCTCGTAACGACGAATAGCCTCGGGGCCCAGGTCCTCGTAAGCAATCATGGTTTCGCTCTTGATGGACTTAGCAATCACCGCTGCTGCACCGCCCACAGCCACGAAATACACAGCGCCATACTTCGCACAAGCATCGATAACCTCCTGGCTACGCAGGCCCTTGCCAATCATGCCCCGCATACCCTGCTCAATCATGGTAGGAGTGTATTTGTCCATGCGGCCACTGGTGGTGGGGCCAGCACTGCCCACTACCTCACCCGGTTTGGCCGGAGTGGGGCCTACATAGTAAATTACGTTGTCCTTTAGGTCCAGGGGCAGCTTTTCGCCGCGGCCCAGTGCTTCGTACAAGCGCTTGTGCGCAGCGTCACGGGCGGTATAAATATAACCGGAAATGCGTACTACATCACCTGCGTGCAAATCCTTAATGGTTTCAGCAGTCAGAGGCGCTTGAATATATTTAATAGTTGCTTGTTCACTCATGCTAGCGACCTCCTTATATTACTGCTTCCACACGGCGAGCCTGCTGGCAGTTCACGTTAACTGCGCAGGGCAGGCCACCAATATGGGTATGGGTGAATTCAATATTTACGCCCAGTGCAGTGGTGCTGCCACCCAGACCGGAGGGGCCAACGCCGGTTTTATTTACCAGTTCTAGGATCTCATCCTCCAGTGCTGCATAGCGGGGATCAGCATTATGCTCACCCAGTTGACGAGTCAGCGCATATTTCGCCAAAATTGCAGCCTGCTCCATATTGCCACCAATGCCCACACCTACGGTGATGGGCGGGCAGGGGTTGGGACCTGCGGCACGCACGGTATCCACAACAAATTTTTTGATGCCTTCCACGCCATCAGCAGGCTTGAGCATCTTTAAAGCGCCCATGTTTTCACTGCCGCAGCCCTTGGGACAAACGACCATTTTAACCTTGTCACCAGAAACGATTTTAGTGTGGATAATAGCGGGGGTGTTATCGCCACTGTTCTTGCGATCAAAAACGGGGTCACCCACGGAGGACTTACGCAGATAACCATCCACATAGCCCTTGGCTACACCTGCATGAATTGCTTCATACAAATCGCCGCCCACAAAATGCACTTCTTGGCCAATTTCGAGGAACACAACGGTAAGGCCGGTATCCTGGCACAGGGGCACAGCCTTCTCCTGAGACAACTCAAAGTTTTCAATCAGGGTATTGAGAATTTCTTTACCCAAGGGAGATTCTTCAGTTACGGCAGCAGCACGAATTTTGTTCTTTACTGCCTCCGGAAGGTAGTAGCAGGAATCCATGCACAGCTTGGCTATGGTGAAAGTTACTTCAATAACATAAATATCTCTAATATTTTTCAAACTTAGCGAGAGAGACGTTTAGAAGTATTGGCCTTTACCTCTTCGGGATCCACGATTTTGCGTGCCAGACCGGTTTCGATAGCAACCTTAGCTACAGCAGCTGCTACAGCAGGAGCAAGGCGCGGGTCAAAGGCATCGGGAACTACATAGTCCTCGCGCAAATCCTTTTCATCAATCAGTTCAGCAATGGCAAAAACAGCAGCAACTTTCATTTCTTCGGTGATGGCTTTAGCGCGCACATCAATAGCACCGCGGAATACACCTGGGAATACGGATACGTTGTTAACCTGGTTCGGACGATCACTGCGGCCGGTGCCGGCAACAGTTACGCCTGCTTCCTTAGCAGCATCGTAGCTGGTTTCGGGCACAGGATTTGCCAATGCGAAAACAATGTTCTTTTCAGCCATGCTTTGCATGATTTCTTTAGTGAATACATTGGGAGCAGATACGCCAATCAAAACATCAGCGCCCTTAGCAGCATCCACCAAGGTACCCTGCAGCTTTTCTTTATTGGTGGTCTTGGCCAATTGAGCCTGGATGCGGTCCAGCTTTTGGTCAATGCCGTCATAGAGAATACCCCAACGGTCAACCATAATAACATTCTGCGCGCCCATGTTTACCAATAAGCGGCCGATAGCAGAGCCTGCAGCGCCGCAGCCGTTTACTACGAAGCGAGCAGTACGGAAATCCTTCTTCACATAACGCAGAGCACCCAATACTGCGCTGCAGCAAGCAATAGCAGTACCATGTTGATCATCATGGAAGACGGGGATATCAGCAATTTCCTTCAGGCGATCTTCAATGTCATAGCATTTAGGAGAGGAGATATCCTCCAAATTGATACCTGCATAGTTGGGTTCAAGAATTTTTACGGTACGAATGAATTCATCCGGGTCCTTGGTGCCCAGGCACACGGGAACAGCATCCACATCGCCAAAGGTTTTGAACAGAGCAGCTTTACCTTCCATTACAGGAATAGCAGCCTCAGGTCCAATATCGCCTAAGCCCAGTACGCGGGTGCCGTCGCTGATGATAGCCACCATGTTGCCACGACAGGTATATTCAAAGGACAGTCCCTTGTCCTCTTTAATATCCTTACAGGGCTCAGCAACACCGGGGGTGTAAGCCAAAGCTAAATCATGGCGAGTAGCAATGGGAACCTTACAGCTAACAGCAATTTTACCATTATTGTCTAAATGCAATTTTAAAGCCTCTTCACGCAGTGTCATTGTCATACAATTTACCTCCAAAGCACCATTATTAGTATACACTATATTGTATATGAAGTGCCATGATATTGCAAGTAAAATTCTTGTGAATGTGCTTAAATTTTCTTTTTTTCTGCCAATTGTAATGAATGTTGCATTAAATGACCTCTTGTAACAGCTCTTTTGCCAAGGTAAATTCTGCTTAAATCTTGAAAAATTCCACCTCCGGTGTTGCTCCCTTTTGCAGGGTAAGCACCGCAAAGCTTGGTTCAGAACCACCCCTAGGCCGGAAGGGACTGCCAGGATTAATGAGCAGCGTGTCCCCATAATACTCGCATAGGGGCACATGGGTGTGCCCAAAAACCACAATATCCTGGTCCAACGCCTTGGCCCAATAACCCAAATCCGCCGTCACCTTCCACTGAATATACTTATGCCCATGGGTAATCCACAGCTTATAATCTTCTAAGACTAAAAACTCATCCACCTTGGTATCATTAGCAAACAAATCACAATTTCCACGCACGGAAACTGTTTGGATACCCGTCAGATTCTGCAATAGATTTGCATCCTCTGCGTGGTCGCCAGTGTGCAGCCACAAATCCACTGGTGGCGTTACGCTGAGCAGCTTACGCATAGCCTGCTGGCTTCCATGGGTATCACCGGTAATACCTATTTTCATTTCTTTTTGCTCCAGATAGCCACCAATTTGCGAATTGCTTTACCCCGGTGGCTAATTTTGTTCTTTTCCTGCAGGGACGCCTCGCCCATGCCCTTGTGCAGCTCTGTGGACCAAAAGAGGGGATCATAGCCGAAGCCCAGCTCTCCCAAGGGCTTGTGCAGGAGCATGCCGTCGCAGATGCCATCCACTTCGTTTAAAACCTTGCCATTAGGTTCAGCCACGCACAGAGCACAGCGAAAACGGCAGATACGCTTTACCTGAAATTTCATATTCAGCAAAAGCAGCTCATTATTTTCCTCATCCGTAGCCTTTTCGCCAGCATAACGGGCGCTGCGTACGCCGGGAGCTCCGTCCAAGGCCTGCACCTCCAGACCGCTATCATCAGCAATGCAGGGCTTGCCCAGCTTTTTAGCGTAATAGGTAGCCTTAAGGCGCGCGTTAGCCGCAAAGGTGCGACCATTCTCCAGGGGCTCTTCAACAGGCTCGAAATCAGCCAAATACTTGATCTCGATGGGCAAATCCTTCATCAATGTCTTGAACTCCTCCACCTTGCCCTGGTTATGGGTGGCGACTACTAATTCCTTTAACATGTAAAATCCTCATTTCAATTAAATATTCTCAATCTCTCCCGTAGCAACATCCTGCACCAGTACATATTGCCATTTATGAGCCTTTTGCTCTCGCAAGGCTTCATCATAAGCCTTTGCACGACATTGAGGACAAACTCCTCGAGGCAGGCAAACAATAAAAGCACTTTGGTCACCAAAACGCGTTCCCTCAGCCGCTGTCTGAATGGTGAAATAACCACCGCAGGCATGATAGCCACAATAGCGCAGTGTTTCTACCTGCTCTTCACGAATGCCTTCTTCGTCATAATAGATGTGCTTGCGCCGCTGCCATACTCCATTGCATTTGGCCAACAGCCTTTGCTGCATTTCCTCCCGCTTAAAGTAAATCTCCCCGGACTGCTGGATAAGCTGGTCCACTCTTTGGTTACAGCGTGGGTCCTGACGGCGCCAAAGGCTCATGTCCGGCTCCACAACCTTGCTATAATCCATGCCAGCCATGGCCAGAATGATGCCAGTATTTACATAGGGTAGCGCACTTTCAATGGAATAGCCCCCTTCAAGCACCGCAATATCTGCCTTGAGCTTGTCCGCCAAGCGTGCATAGCCAGCGGCAGTGATCTGCATGGAAGCCAGCGGATCGCTGAAATGATTGTCCTGCCCGGCACTATTGATAATCAACTCCGGCTGAAAATCCTCTAAAATATGGCTAATTAAGCCATCGTATAGGCGATGCAGTCCCTCGTCACCGGTGCCCGGAAGGAGGGGTAGATTAATATTGGTGCCCCAGGCGGCAGGGCTACCTGCCTCCTCAGGAAAGCCCGTGCCCGGATAGAGGGTGCGACCATCCTGATGAAAGGAGATGTAGAGTGTATTGGGATCATGGTAAAAAACATCCTGGGAGCCATCACCATGGTGGACATCTGTATCCACCACGGCAATTTTGCGAATGCCATACTTGCTCCTTAAATATTCTACCATTATTGCTTCAATATTAACAGTACAAAATCCACGAATTCCATGTACAACACGCATGGCATGGTGTCCGGGAGGACGCACCAAGGCAAAGGCACGCTGAACCTCGCCCTTCATTACTGCATCAGCGGCCACCAGGCAGCCACCGGCGGAGGTCAGATGGGCAGGTGTTATTACCCGGGAAATAGCAGGTACCCCCACATGAGCACGCTGCAAATCATTGATTTCTGCAAGGCGAGGCCTATATTCGCGAATTTCTTCGCAATCAAATAAGCCTTCCTCTTCCAATTGGTCCCTAGTATAGAGCAAGCGCTCCTGGCGCTCGGGATGTCCCGGAGAAATCATCCAATCAAAGGCAGGGAAAAACACCAGCCCCAATGTGTTTTTTTCACTTTTTGCCATCAGAAATCCACCTCCCTGCCCTGTACTTTATGCAATATTCCCGGCTTCAGCTGCATGCGTAGGCTATAAATGTCACCGGTGTCATAATATCCATGTACTGTATTAAAATGCTCGTAGCTAATAAGCTCTGTTTCCTGGTCCGGCAGCTGCCAAGCCGCTGTCTGCTCCCGCAGCCAGCTGGTGAGCAGCTCTTCGGCTACAGCTTTGTTGAAGCGCCGGGGCAGACGCTCTCGCCGTCCGCTTTCAGGTATGATGTAATAATTATCGGTAGTGTCCGCTCTGAGACCTGCGCTCAAAGTTGGTCGCGCCACAGCTGCACCGATGGCATTAGCAACCATGGCACCAAGGGGAATATCCACTGGTAGGCCCATCACCTCGCCTAAGGCCTTAATAAGGCCGGGAGCACCGCCTCCCACGCCTATGAGCTGGGAGGGCACGAATTCCGTGCCCTTAATAACATCGTCCACAGTATAGACGGGCTGCTTAGCCCATTCCTCCAGCATTTCCTCAATGGTAGCTTGAATCGTTCTGCAGGCACTAGCCACGATTTTGCCTGCCTCTTGCTCAGGCTGGCCACCCAGGGAAGATAGAGCCTGCTTTGACCGTACTGGGTCGCCAAAGCTCACAAAGCCTGCAACGATAAGAGCGTCGCTCAACGTGGGAGCAATGCCACCCACAGCGGCGGCAGGTCCCTCCCGCTCCGGTCCTACCTGGTAGCTGCCATCCGGCAGCTTGTGGATGCGGCTATCGCCGCCAATGCCGATGCTACGCATATGAAAGGAGCGCACTGCTGTTGGGTAGCCGTTAATGACAGCACCCCGCTTAGCCATCAAAGGCAGTCCCTGCTCCCAAAAGGCAATATCCGTGGTCGTCCCGCCTACGTCCAATGAGATGCTGTTCACCTTTGGTGCTGCCAAGGCTTCGATGCCAAGCACCGAGGCGGCCGGTCCGGTGAACACCGCTTCCACTGGCTGCTGCAAGGCCACCTCTAAAGGCAAGGTGCCCCCATCAGCCTTCAAAATATGTACGGGTGCAGCAATACCCCGTTCTGTAAGAGCACGAGTAATCCGCTGGCTGAATTTTTGGAACAGGGTGTAAACCTGGGCCGCAAAATACGCAGAATTAGTGCGGCGCACAAAATTCAATTCACCCGATAATTCGCTGCCCAAAAAGACCTTTTTATAGCCACATTTAGTCAGCTCATGCTCTGCCTGAAACTCCAGCTGTGGGTCACGCACAGCAAATTTACCGCTAACAGCACAAATTCCACTGCCCTGCTTATTCAATAAATCTCTATGCTTAGTCCAATCAATCTGGGCTGTAATTTTGCCTCTGTGATCCACATAACCACTCAAATAATAGGGAGTTACTGGCACATGACCCTGAATATTCATGCCCGGACCGGTAATAACCGCTAGAAATACTGGGTCCAGCTTGTGCTCCGTGAGTGCATTAGTCACAATGGTGCTAGAAATAACCACCCGTTCCAACCTTTTCGCAGCATGCTCAACCTGTGGCAGCACAGCGTCCAAGGCCGCCAATAGGCATTGCAGTACATCCTCGTGGGTGGTTGGCACCTTCGCCTGGGCTAGCACCTGAGCCTCGCCATTGCTTTTTACTGTCACCGCTCCATTATCCAAAAGCACCGCATCTGTAAAAGTGCCGCCCACATCTATACCTAATAGCATTGCTTTCCCTCCTTTACGAACAACTGCGAATCTATGACATATACAAAATATAGACTTAATATTTTATTATTCCATAAGTAAGGGATTTTCTCCTGCTTGTGGGTGAAGTAAATTGCCGTTTGTCTATTAGATTAGGGAAATCCGCAATGTTCCCTTTCTGATTTGCTAATTGCTCAATTTCCAATTTACTCTAAAGCTTATTTACACTATGTCTGTATACATAGTAAGCTATATGAAATTGAGTAATAAGTAAGCAGCAGGTGAGCTTGTGACTTTTAGCGAATGAG
>CAMFZA010000076.1 GCA_946002345.1 uncultured Phascolarctobacterium sp.
TTGGTTAGTGCGTAACTTGTGTACAAGAACTTGTTAGTGAAATTGATAGAAGGCTTGGGCGGTGCTGCCAAGGTTATTGAATTGCCGGGGACTGCCAGCGAAGAAGAGGTTATCGGCGTAGTGAAAAAGCTGAACCGTAACCGTTATGTGACGGGCATTTTGCCCATGATGCCCATGCCAAAGCACATTAATGGTGATGCTGTGGGCGCAGCAGTTTCTCCTAATAAGGATGTAGACTGCCTGAATCCACAAAACAGCGGCGATGTGTTCATGGGGCGTAGCAAATGGGCTGCCTGTACACCCAGAGCTTGCATGGCGACTTTAGAGCATTATGGCATTGAGCTGGAAGGCAAAAACGTGGTGGTTATCGGTCGTAGCAATGTGGTAGGCAAGCCGGTGGCGGTGCTGCTGCTGCAAAAAAATGCTACGGTGACCGTGTGCCATTCTCGCACGCAAAATTTGCCGGAGCTGTTGCAGCATGCAGATGTTATTGTGGCTGCCGTGGGCAAGGCCTGCTTTGTCAAACCAGAGATGGTGAAGGAGGGCGTGGTCATTGTGGACGTAGGCATTAACGCTGTGGGCGATAAGCTTATGGGTGATGTGGACCCTGCTGTGGCCGAGAAGGCCAGCGCCTTTACGCCTGTGCCCGGTGGCATTGGTGTGGTCAGCAACATGATGGTTATGGAGTGCCTGACTCGTAATTTGTAGAAGGAAGTACTATGAGATATTTTTGGCTGCTTTTGGCTGTAGTTTTGGCCTTGTTGATTTTCGTAAATTCCTCCATGCCTGCTGCAGCTTCCAGTAAGCTTAGCGGCTTTGCTGCCCAGCTCGTCTTAGAATTGGGCCGCCTATTGGATATTTCCCTGAAGGGAAATGTGGAGCATACCATTCGCAAGCTAGCGCATTTTATAGAATTTGCATGCTTGGGACTTTTGTGGTGCAAGGTTTTTGCCAGCTTCCATGTGAGCAATCGCACCTCTAATGGTTACATCCTCCTGTTTTGTCTGCTGGCGGCAGTTGTGGATGAATATATCCAGCTGTCCAGTGTAGGACGTGATGGCAAGGTACCGGATGTGCTGTTGGATTTTAGTGGTGCGTTTTGTGCTTGGTTGTGGTATCGCATTGTACAGTGGTGTGAATAGTCGCGTTTTTTTAATAAAGTATTTGGAGCCGTTGCCTAAGGGTGACGGCTCTTTGCTTTGTACAATTGTGTATACTACATAGAATAAATGCACATTGTAAAAAGTATTTATTCGGAGTAAAATGAGAATATACAATAAACTGCAAGCGGATGCGCATTACTATAGATTGGTGAGAATTGGCTACCTGCCAAGGTAGAGAGGGATGCTCTCAAGGTAGGTAGATAAAAGGTAATCTACACGAGTGGAGTGATGAATATGGCTTTGACAAGATTACGGAAGGAAATTGATGCAGCAGTGCAGCTGCCGGTATTTGATTTGTCTAGAGAAGAGCTGGTGCAAGAGGCTTTGGACAATCATGAATGTGTTCTGGCTGCTAATGGTGCCTTGCGTGCTGTAACGGGCAAGCATACAGGTCGTTCTCCCAAGGATAAATTTTTTGTGGATGACGAACTGACTCACGATGAGCTTTGTTGGGACAACAATCAGGCCTGTAGCAAGGAAACATTTGAGCGTCTGTATCAAAAAATGCTGGCCTATGCTTCCACCCATAAAATGTATGTGACGGATGTTTACGCAGGAGCGGATCCGCGCTATCGTCTGCCGGTGCATTTTGTCAATGAACTGGCCTGGCATCAACTTTTTGTGCGCAATTTGCTCATCAGCAACGAAGAGGTGCCTGCTGACGCGGAAGGCTTCACGGTGCTGTGCATGCCCAATGTGTATGCCGAGCCGGAGCTGGATGGTGTCCATTCGGAAATGTTCGTTATTTTGAATCTGTCAGAAAAGGTAGTGCTTATTGGCGGCGGTAAGTATGCCGGCGAAATGAAAAAAGGTATCTTCACCGTTATGAATTATCTTTTGCCCCATCGTGATGTTTTTTCCATGCATTGCTCTGCCAATGTGGGCCCCAAGGGTGATTCTGCTCTATTCTTTGGCCTTAGTGGTACGGGCAAGACCACTCTTTCGGCAGATGGAACCCGCGCTTTAGTGGGCGATGACGAGCATGGCTGGAGCAAGGATGGCATCTTCAATATTGAAGGTGGCTGTTACGCCAAATGTGTGCATTTGAGTGAGTACACCGAGCCGCAAATTTTTCACGCTATTCGAGAAAATACAGTGCTGGAAAATGTTATTTTGGACGAGAATGGTGTGCCTGATTATGATGATATCATGTTGACGGAAAATACTCGTGCGGCCTATCCTCTGCATTATATCGATAATGCTCTATTACCCAGTGTGGCAGGTCATCCTAAGACCATCATCTTTTTAACCGCTGATGCCTTTGGTGTTTTGCCTCCAGTAGCAAAGCTGACCACGGAGCAGGCCATGTATCATTATTTGTCCGGGTATACAAGCAAGGTTGCAGGTACCGAAGATGGTATTGTGGAGCCTCAGGCGACCTTTTCCATTGGCTTCGGTGAGCCCTTTTTGCCCCTGCCCCCTTTGACCTATGCAAAGATGCTGGGTGAGCGCATTAATAAATATGGCACTTCTGTTTATCTTGTTAATACGGGCTGGAGTGCCGGGCCTTATGGACAGGGCCATCGTATTCGCCTGCAGCATACGCGTCGCTTAGTAAATGCTGTTTTGGATGGCGAGCTGGACAAGGCGGAATGGGAAACCTTCCCCGTCTTTGGGTTGGCTATTCCTAAGGCGTGCGAGGGTGTACCCTCAGAAATCCTCAATCCACGCAATACTTGGGAGGACAAGGCTGCTTATGATGTGCAGCTGCGCAAGCTGGCTCAGCTTTTTGCTAAGAATGTGACCAAATTCCATGGTCTCATTACCGAGGATATTATGAGTGCAGGGCCCAAGGCATAGCATAATAGCTATAGGACTGATGCAGTAGGTGTGCTGTATCCTTATAAAGTTTTCAAGGCTGTCGCTAGAGCGATGGCCTTATTTTTCACTTGTAAAGGGCTTGAGTAATAGAGTATAATTAACGTGTGATACTATATCTTGTAGCAAAAGAGGATAGTTGTTTTTAAAGAATACAATTTATCCTTTGCTGTTAGACATAAAAGAGGTAAGCAATGGATATCAAGCTGTTAAATAAAAGTTTTAAAATATCCCTTTTTAGCGTGGCTATATTTGTCTTTTTCCTAGTAGTTTCCATGGGCAGTCTGCATTTAATGCGTGAAAAAATATTGGAGAACTCCCACATTATGGGGCAGGAGATTGCTGCTCGTTTTGCTACTCGGGAAACAGCGCGCATTAAATCCCAGGAAATGCTACTGCGCAGTGTAGCCCAGAGCATGGGCTCCATGCTGCGGCTCAAGGCTAATTGGTCCGATGAAGAGATTGAGCAGGCCTTGAGTCGTTTTACGGAATACATGGAAAATAACTCCGAGGTTGGCCGCTTTGATATGTGTGCCGTTATTGATGGCAGACTTATTTGCAGTCGTCCCGATAGGGGCATTCATGGCCTAAATAAGGTGAAGTGGTACCAGGCTGCATTGGCCCGTAAGGGGGATGTGGCTTATACTAATTTATATCAGGTTGAGCCCAAGCAGGAGTATGTGCTGACCATGGCTGTGCGCTTGGGTCATGGCGATGATGTACTGGCCATGAATCTGTATCCTGAGCAGCTTAACGCGCTCTTGGATGATAACCGCTTACCACGCCAGAGCTACTATTATTTGTGTGACCCTAACGGCAATATCATGTTTTCCATTAGCGATCGCAATTTGAGCATCGAAAAGCAGCAGCCCTATGTGGACCAGATCTTTAGCGAGCTGCGTCAAGGTAATGGTGATTATATTATCGACTTGGAGGGCAATAAGCGCGGTGTTTATTACACTGTTTCCGACAAGGGCTGGATAAGTGTGGTGACCATTCCCTATGATTTTCTGTTGGGCGATTATCAAAACTTGCTGCAGTGGTACGTGCTGACTTTGGCCTTTTTTGCCCTGATGGTAGTTATGCTGGGTACTCGTGAGCATATGCTGAATAAGCAGGTGCAAAACATCAATGATGTGGTTCAGGTTATGAGTAAGTCCTTTTTGGCTGTCTTCAGAGTTAATTTGCGCAGCGGTCGCTATACCATAGTCAAGGCAGAAAATATGGGGATTGTGCCTGCGGACGAAGGCTCCTACAATGAGCTTTTGCAGCAGCTAATGCCCCTGGTAGAACCGGAAGCGGCCACGGAGTTTGCGGAAACCTTTTCCCTGGACAATATTAAGGATTTAGTGAAGCGACAAATCTACGATTTTGGCGGCGAGTTTCGGCAACGCTTTGGCAAGGAATATAAATGGGTTAATGTGCGCCTTGTGTGGGACGAGCTTTTGGGCTCCGATGAGGCCATCTTTTTCTTCCGTGAGGTGGATGCGGAAAAGCTCAAGGAGCTGGAGCATATGCAGCTTACGGAGCGAGCCTTGAAGGTGGCGCGGGAGAATACAAAATCCCGTAATATGTTCTTCTCGGCCATGTCCCACGATATGCGTGCGCCTATCAATGGCATTATCGGCATGGCAGAGCTGGCAGAGCTGCATAGTGAGGATAAGAACTTGGTATTTGATTATATCCAAAAGATTAAGTCCTCGGGTAAGCAGCTTTTGACCTTGATTAACGATATTTTGGAAATGGCTCGTCTTGATAATGGCAAGGTGGAGCATTTGCAAGAAGTCTTTGATATGACCGCAGTGATACAGGAAATCGGAGGGGTTTTTGGTGCTCAGGCTGAGCTGGAGCAAAAGTATTTTAGTCAGGATGTGCAATTTGGGCCTGTGAATGTGAGCGGTGATTTGCAGGGCTTGCACCAAATTTTGAACAATATTCTGTCTAACGCACTTAAATACACTCCCGCCGGAGGCAAAATTTCCTTCATGGTGCGTCGGGACAAGGACCAGAACAATCGGGCATGCTTTAGCTTCGTGGTTCAGGATACCGGCTGTGGTATGTCGGAAAAGTTTTTGGAAAAAATTTATACACCTTTTGAACGGGATAGTCGCTTTGGTGTGCCCAAGGTTACGGGAACGGGCCTTGGCATGACCATTGTGAAGAGCTTGGTAGAACGTCTTGATGGTACCATTCATATTTCCAGTAAGGTGGATGAGGGCACCTGCGTCATTATTTCTCTGCCCTTTATTTTGGCACAGGAGCAGCCAAAGTCCCAAGTCAAGGATGCTCCTAAGTTGAAGGATTTTGCCGGCTGCAGGGTGCTGGTGGCTGATGATAATGATATCAGCATGGAGATTATTACCGAGCTTTTGACTATGAATGGGCTTGAAGTGGTATCTGCCTGCAATGGTCGTGAGGCAGTGGACAAGTTTGCGGCCAGTACCGAGGGCAGCGTGCAGCTGGTGCTGATGGATGTACAGATGCCGGAGCTGGATGGCTGCGAGGCAGCAAGGCAGATTCGTCAGCTGCCGCGGCGTGATGCCAGCAGTGTGCCTATTTTGGCGTTGACGGGCAATAGCTCTAGCGACGATGTGGAGGCTGCTATGCAGGCAGGCATGAACGACTATATGGTGAAGCCGGTGAAGATGAAGTTGTTGGCTAGGGTGATGAGTGAGTACATTCATGTATAAGACCGTGGATAAGGTGTCATCTGCTTCGTTGCGGCTCCTAGGATTAACAAATATACCTTCTCCGCGATTTTAGGGGAAAGGAGAGTAAGTATGCATTTGCAAGAATTGAGCAACCATATTGAAATAGATATCCATGAAGCGCTGGAGGAGCGCTTCATGGATAGCGAGGAGCTTTATGTGCGCTTTTTAAAGAAGCTGGAGGCAGCCAATGATTTGGCTGCTGTAGCTGACTGTGTAGCGCAACAAAATTGGCCTGAGGCATTGCGCAAGGCCCACAATTTGAAGGGTGTGTGCGGCAGTCTGGGGCTTATTAGGCTACAGGAGCAGCTGGCACAGCTGGTAAAGCTTTTGCGGAGCGCAGGCTTTACGCAGAAGCAGGTGGCGGCACAGCTTGCGGAAATTAGCCCGGAGTGGGAGCGGACGCTGGAGTGCATTCGCCAGCTGGAGGATTGATGAGAGAATGGATTGCATGACTTTGTTACTCATTGCTGTAGGCGGTGCCTTGGGCGCAGTGAGCCGCTTTTTGCTGGGTAATGCAGTGAGCAAGGCTATGGGCAGTGCGCTGCCCTATGGCACCTTTGTGATAAATGTAGCTGGCTGCTTTGCCATGGGACTTCTAATGACACTGATTGTGGATAGGGAGCTGCTGCCTACGGCTTGGCGCTTGTTTTTGTGCGTGGGCTTTTTAGGTGGCTTTACGACCTTTTCCTCCTTTGGTTACGAGACACTGATGCTTTTGGCAGAAGGAAGGCTGCTGGCTGTGCTGGCTTATGTTGGCTGCAGCGTGGGCTTAGGCCTTGTGGCAGCTGCTGCAGGAGTTCTGTGCGCTAGAGCAGTATGAACGTGAGCTTTATACTTTAGCAACATAATAGAAACTACACAAAAACAGACCCCTCGACTTTTTCTAAGTCGAGGGGTTAGCTATTACATGTACATTTTACACTTCCAGCACATCTCCCGCTCGGTGCCGGAAAAATGACGCTCAAAAGTTGATTTTTAGAATTTTTTTAATGCCTTCCTATCCTTTTTCCACATTTAGGGTGGGGTAATTTGGGATAATTTGCGTTAAAATAAACACATGCTATTGCAATGGGAAGCTAATACGCAGAAAAAGGTAGGACTGTTAATGATGAAAAAAAGAGGCAATGGGCTAATAGGACTAATGCTGGTAGGGAGCATTATTGGCATTATGGTAATGGTAACCCTTTATATAGGTTACAACATGGAGCAAAAGCTTCGGGAAAAACTCAAAACAGATATTCAAAAGGTTGCAGAGCAGAATGCTGAAGCTGTTGGCCGCACACTGGCCACCCATGCTCAGCTGTTGCAAAATCTTTCCAAAAGAATCGCTTTACGTCCTGAAGAACAGCGCAATGACTATGTAAAAGAGCTTCGGACATTAGTGCAGCTGCAGGGTTACAAGCGCATGGCTTATGTAAAAAGCGACGGTAGCTTTTTGACTACGGATAACTATAAGGGCAATTTTGGCAAAAAAGCCTTCTTCAAAAAAAGCATGCGTGGCGAAATTGTCATTAATGAGGTGCGCCCAGACCAGCTTGGCAAGGCTGATAGAATCAATGTTATTAGTGTTCCAGTTCGCAATACTTATACCGACCAGATTGAGGGCGTACTCTTTGCTACATTAATCAGCGATGTATTTGATAAATTCATGAGCATCAATAGCTTTAATGATCAAGGCAATGCTTATGTTATGACTGTGGATGGGAAAATCATTGTAAATTCACTTGTGCATCCCGTAGAGAATGTTTTTGATTTCTTTGAAAACTTTAAGGAGGAAAACTCAGCGGAAGAGTTAGCCAAAATCCGAGAATCTATGTCCTTAGGCCGAACAGGGCTCACCAGCATCAAGCAAGGGGAAAGCATGTATTTTTATTACATGCCCATTAAGAATAGATTTGGCGCTACTCCCTTATACTATGTGCTTTCTGTTCCTAAGGAGATAGTGGCTGCTACTTATAAAGAGCTTAATTCACAGCTTCGAGGAGTCCTTTTTACAGCTTTGCTAGCCATCAAAACAGAAGCGATAAACAATATTGAGTAGAGAAATTATCATGAACAG
>CAMFZA010000077.1 GCA_946002345.1 uncultured Phascolarctobacterium sp.
GCTATAGATTTGGTGATATGGATATATTTAATCCTTGGTCCGTCCTTAGCTATTTTGACAACCAGTGTCAGGCAATACCATTCTGGAGTCAGACATCAGCAAACTCTGTTATCCATGAGGTTATCAATAATTTAAGCAGTGCTGGTATTAATAACCTAAAGAATATCCTTGCTGGGGTTCCTGTAGAATCTACTATAAGAACTGATATCATATACCCGAGCCTTAAAGCTCCCCAAACCAATATTCTTGGTTTTCTCTTAATGACTGGATATCTAAAAGCTACAGAGACCAAAATAGATGAAGATGGTGCTTATATATGTAAGCTCGAAATTCCCAATAAAGAAATAAAAAGCATTTATAGGCAAGAGATTTTGTCTATCGCCGTGGAAAGTGCCGGAGAAGATATCGTTGGAAATTTAAAAAAGAGCCTTTTAAGTAAAGATGTAGAGTTATTGAAGCAAACCCTCGGAAAATTTCTTCTCAATACCATTAGCTACTACGACGGTCTAAAAGAAAACTATTATCACGGACTAATTTTGGGAATGTCCGTTATTTTTGGTTCTTCTTATTATCCTTTATCCAATAGGGAAAGTGGGGAGGGACGATACGATATTCAACTGACTCCCTTAGAGAAGAATATGCCGGGAATCATTATTGAGATTAAAGCGGCTGACAAAGCTTATCCTGAAGACTTGAGAAAGCTAGCTGAAGGGGCCTTAAAACAAATCAATGTTAAAAAATACGATACGGAATTGCTTTGCAAGGGTACGGAAATTATCTATAAATATGGTATAGCTTTTAAGGGTAAACACGTTGAGGTAGTTTCAAATTAAAGCTTAGTGTGATAAAATTCTCTGCTTGATATGGATTTTTTAGTTGTGCTCCCGGAAGAATAGTGGTAATATATATAAAACAAGTTTGCAAGTTTATGCAGTGAGGCAGGAATGCCTGCCACTATTTTGCTATAAGGGAGTCTTGAATATGATTACTTTTCGTCCTGCCAGATTCAGCGATGTGGAAAATATTCACAAGCTGTTAAATGATTATGCCAAGGAAGGGCTGATGCTGCCCCGTTCTCGCAACGCTATTTACGAAAATTTGCGGGACTACATCATCGCCGTGGAGGGTAACCACCTCTTGGGCTGCGGTGCCCTGCACTTTGTTTGGGACAGGTTGGCCGAAATTCGCAGCTTGGCCGTAGCGCCGGACCTGAAATGCACCGGTATTGGGCGTCAGCTGGTGCAGCATTTGGAAAAGGAGGGCATTGAGCGTGGGGTGACCATGTTCTTCACCCTAACCTACCAGCCGGGCTTCTTCGCCAAATGCGACTACATCGCAACCGCCAAGGAGAAGCTGCCCCAAAAGGTGTGGAAGGAATGTGTTTATTGCCCCCAATATCCATACTGCAATGAAATCGCCTTTGTGAAAACCACGGTGGACTATGAGCCCAGCCAAATCAAATTTTAAGAATGCATAAAAATAAGCTCCCTGCTGCATAAACAGTAGGGAGCTGTTTTAAATTCGTGTGCAATATGAAGAATTGTTATTTATCGTTGGCATGCTGCCACAGGTACCAGACCACTAGGGAGCGCCAGGGCCGCCAAGGCTCTGTCACCTTGTTAATCATGCCACGCTTGGGCAGCTCCGGCAGGTGCAGGAACTGCTGCAGCTCCTTCTTGAAAATATAATCTGCCGAGGGCACCACATCCGGGCGGCACAATCCTAATAGTAAAAACATCTCGATGGTCCATTGACCAAGGCCACGCACCGTCAGCAGCTGCTTGGTGATTTGACTGTCCGTCATGGTGGCAAACTTGCTCATATCGATTTTGCCATCGGCAACTGCTTGGGCAAAGCCATATAAATAAGCAATCTTTTGTTGGTTCAGGCCAATGGCCAAATATTCCTCACTAGTAAGCCGCAAAATTGCCTCCGGGGTAATGGGCTTGCCGGTGAGGCCTTCTAATTTTTGCAGCAGCTGTTGGCTGACCTCCGGGGGCAGCTGCTGGGAAATAATCCCCGTAAGCAAAATACTAAAATAATCTGCCAGGGGCCGTGCCTGCAGGGGGCAGGGGGCATATTTGTCAACAAACGGTGCGAGCTCGGGCGCATTTTCGCGCAGATATTTGTCACCAAGGGACCAATCTGGGGTTTGGCACATAAGCATCCTCCTTTTCCGTACTAGGATTATAAGCTACCACTCATTTTACCACAAATTCACACAAAGTGCGATACTGAAAAACACAATATAATTGCACTTTTCAGCGCTAAGCGTTATAATTATTCTGATATACAATTTTCATTTTTAGACTGAATGAAACAAGAAAAAGGAGAAGATAAAATGTCCGAGGTAAGAGTAAGATTTGCACCCAGTCCCACTGGGTATTTACATATTGGTGGTGCTCGCACCGCCCTGTTCAACTGGCTGTTTGCCCGCAAAATGGGTGGCAAGCTGGTTCTGCGCATCGAAGACACCGATATTGAACGTCTGAAGGAGGACTCTGTGAGCCAAATCATTACCAGCCTGAAATGGCTTGGTATTGATTGGGATGAGGGCCCGGAAAAGGGCGGGGATTATGGTCCCTATTACCAATCTGAGCGTCTTGATATTTATAGAAAATATTGTGAGCAGCTGGTGGAAGAGGGCAAGGCCTACTACTGCTTCTGCACCGTGGAGGAGCTGGCCAAGGAGCGCGAAAAGCAGGCTGCTGCCAAGCTGTCCCCTCGTTATGTGGGTACCTGCCGCAACATTCCTGTGGAGGTGGCCAAGGCTCGTGCTGTTGCCGTCGAAAGCTACACCGTGCGCCTCAAGAACCCCACCGAGGGCGCCATTACCTTCCATGATTTGATTCATGGCGATATTACCTATGGCATGGACCAATTCGATGATTTTGTCATCATGAAATCCAATGGCATTCCTACCTATAATTTTGCCGTAGTAGTAGATGACCACCTAATGGGCATGACCCATGTACTCCGTGCCGAGGAGCATCTGTCCAATACTCCTAAGCAGCTTTTAGTATACCGTGCCTTTGGTTGGGAGCCCCCTCAATTTGGCCACATGTCCATGATTTTGGCGCCGGATCGCTCCAAGCTGAGCAAGCGCCATGGTGCTACCTCCGTAGAGGAATTCCGTGGTCAGGGCTATCTGTCCGAGGCCATTGTTAACTATTTGACCCTGCTGGGCTGGGGCCCCGGGGATGAGCGGGAAATCTTCTCTAAGGAAGAAACAGTTAAGCTCTTTGAACTGGAGCATATGAGCCCCATGGCTGCCCATTATGACACTCAACAGCTGACCTGTCAGACCGGTCAATACCTGTCCGAGCTGCCCCTGGCCAAGATTCTGCCCGAGGTCAAGCCCTTCTTTGTGAAGGATGGCCTGGTGGACGAAGCTTGGTTTGCTGACCATGAGGAATATTTTGCTAAGCTGGTGGACTGCGTGCGCGTGCGTGTCAAGACACTGCAGGAGGTGGCAGATGCCTCCACCTACTTCTTTAAGGACGTAGATGCATATGACGAAAAGGGCGTAGCTAAGCACTTTAAGCCGGAAAATATCAGCATCATGGAGCAATGCATCGCTGCTATCGAAGCAGATGAGGTGTATGATTTGGCCAGCACCGAAGCAGCCTATAATAAGATCGCTGCCGATAACGGCTTGGCTCTGGGTAAGGTAATTCATCCTACTCGCTTAGCGCTGACCGGTAGGACTGTATCCCCGGGCATGTTTGATGTGATGGTGCTGCTGGGTAAGGAAAAGACCTTGGAGCGTATGCATAAGGCTATTGAGTTTATTAAAAATTGCCTATAAGGCATCATCTTCTTTGTCACGGCTCCTAGGAGTATTATTTATACGCCGTCGTCGCCGTTTCGCGAATCTGATGCCTTCTAGACACTTTTAGGATATCGCTGTGTTAGGAGGTAGATACCGCCTATGAAACTCTTATTAACTACAATCCTTTGTTTGCTGCTGTGCCTGCCGGCCTTGGCCGACCAGCAGACCACGGTGCTGCAGGAGCAGGCCACTCTAGGTAAGGCCAGCGCCACGTTGCCCTATCTTGATGGCAGCAACGATGTGGAATACGAAAAGCAGCTCAATGCTTTGATTCGGACTACTGCCACCAAGCTCAGCAAGGAAGTGGGCGGAGGAGCAGTAAGTTATACAGTCAAGCTCAATCGTCCCAGTTTGGTAAGCCTGCTCCTCACTGCAAGCAATGGGGATCAGGTGGCCTATCAGGGGCTGAATCTGGATTTAACCACGGGCAAGGAATTTACGGTGACGGACTTCTTCGTGGATAAGGAGCAGGTGCAGCAGGCCTTGGGGGACTATAGCAGGGTGCTTTTTGCAGAAGATGGCTTCTATCTGCAGCAGGAAAAATACGGCGCTTATGATAGCTTTGTTCCTTATAATAAGCTGTTGGATCATATGCGCATTGGCGAAGCAGGACGCATTATGCAGGTA
Source organism: uncultured Phascolarctobacterium sp. (assembly GCA_946002345.1). Taxonomy (GTDB): domain Bacteria; phylum Bacillota; class Negativicutes; order Acidaminococcales; family Acidaminococcaceae; genus Phascolarctobacterium_A. Next base: position 4,460 of record CAMFZA010000077.1, read on the forward strand.
GCACGCCTGACTGCAGCAGCCAGCGGCAAAACCCTTGTTTTGGACAAGCCGGGACTCTTGGCCTTAAAGCTGGCCAGCAATCCTTCTACGGGCTATGGCTGGCACATAAAAACTGATAGCGCTCACGTGGTCAAGGTGGGCAGCACTTTTATTATTCCTCGCGAGGAAGAGGAGCGGCAGGCAGTTGGTGTAGCAGGTACGGAAATCCTCTTCCTCAACGTGCAGCAGCCCGGTACCTACAAGGTGCAGCTGGAGTACAAGCGTCCCTGGGAAAGAATTAGTCTGGAAAAATTCAGCTTTACCGTTATTGCCCAAGGTTAAAAGGAGAAGCAATGGAAAAAGCAGCAATTTCTGTACAAATATATAACGAAATATATGTCTTGCGTACCTCTGCACCCCAAACCAAGGTGGTACAGATTGCGCAAAGCGTGGACGAGCGCATGAAGCGCTTGGCTGCGGATAAAAAAATTACCAATCGGGAAAAGCTGGCCGTGTGGACGGCATTGGATTTGGCGGCGGAGCTGGATGAACTGCAGGAGCGCTACAATAAGCTTTTGGCCGCAGTGCGGGAAAGGTAAAAACTATGAAGCAAAAATACATTGAGCTTTTGGCTCCGGCTGGCAGCTGGGAGGCCTTGGAGGCGGCGGTGAATGCCGGCGCTGACGCCGTGTACATGGGCGGCAAAGCCTTTGGCGCCCGTGCCTACGCCAGCAATTTTGATAAGGAAGAAATGGCCAAGGCCGTTTACTTTGCCCATATGCACCGGGTGCGCCTGTACATCACCGTCAACACCTTGGTGGATGACAGCGAGCTGGCGGAGCTGGCGGACTATCTGCTCTTTTTGAACAATGTGGGCGTGGATGGCATCATTGTGCAGGACTTGGGCGTTATTCGTCTGGCGCGGCAAATCGTGCCGGAGCTGCCCCTACATGCTAGCACCCAAATGACCATTACCAATAGCAGCGGCGTGGATTTTGCTGTGGCAGCAGGCATGGAGCGCAGCGTTTTGGCTCGGGAGCTCTCCTTAAAAGAAATCGAGGCTGCTTGCAGCCGTGGCACGGAAATCGAAACCTTTATCCACGGTGCTCTGTGCGTGTGCTATAGCGGCCAATGCCTTATGAGCAGCCTTATTGGTGGTCGCAGCGGCAATCGTGGTCGCTGTGCCCAGCCCTGTCGTTTGCCCTACAAGCTTTTGAATGCTAAGGGGGAGGACATGCTGGAGGGGAAGGACGCAGGTCAATATTTGCTCAGCCCCAAGGACATGAATACCCTGAGCATTTTGCCCCAGCTTATCGAGGCCGGCGTGGTCAGCTACAAAATCGAAGGCCGCATGAAGCGTCCTGAATATGTGGCGGTGGTGGTGGATGCCTATCGCCGGGCCATCGACAGCTATAAGGCAGGCAATTACCATGTTCCTGCCGAGGATTTGGCTAACATTGAGCAAATTTTTAATCGTGATTTTACCACGGCCTATTTGACCCAGCGTCCGGGCAAGGAAATGATGAGTGACCGACGCCCCAATAACCGTGGGGTGCTGGTAGGTCGTGTGACCAAGCTGGATAAGCAGCACAATAAAGCTACTGTCAAGCTGGAGAAGGAGCTGCATTTGGGTGATGGCCTGGAGTTTTGGGTCAGCGTGGGTGGCCGCGTGGGCACCACGGTAACGGAAATGCTCAAGGGTGGGCTCAGCGTTGAGATGGCTCAGCCCGGGGAGCAGGTAACTATCGACGTACCCAAGGGCGTGCGCTTTAATGACAGAGTCTTCCGCACTCTGGACAGTGTTCTCATGGCCTATGCCGGCCAATTCTTCGGCCCCGATGCCAAGCGCCGCATTAATGTGCAGGCTGTGGTAACGGCTAAATTGGGCCAGCCCATGACTGTTGTCCTGACAGACGATGAGGGCAATGTAGGCTATGGTGAGACCAACTTTATCGTGGAGGCGGCTCGAAAGCGTGCTCTGGACCATGATGTGGTGCGCAAGCAAATGGACCGCCTGGGCACAACGGAATACGCTTTGAGCGCTTTGGAATTCATCCATGACGAAAACGTGATGGTACCCATGAGTGAAATGAACGAGGCGCGCCGTATGGCCTGTGAGGCCTTGGACGCAGCCCGTTTGCAGGCCTTTGCCCCGGCGCGCACAGCAGTGCATGCCTATAGCGTCAAACTGCAGCCACAGGCCCGCAAGCCGCGTTCTGTGGAAAGCAAGCTCACCGTTCATTGCGACAGCGTGGGCAAGGTAAATGCAGCGTTGCAAGCAGGTGCGGAGCGCATCCTGTTCGGTGGCGATTGCTTTAATCATCAGCTACCCAGCGAGGCGGATTACACCAAGGTGGCGGAGCTTTGCCGGAAGGCAGGCCGGGAGCTTGCTCTGGCTACGCCCCGTATCATTAAGGAAGCTCAGCTATCTTATTTTGATAAGCTCTTCGCCCTGTGGGAGAGCTTACAGCCTGACTACGTTTATATTAATAATAATGGGCTCTGGCCTTTAGCAAAAAAATACAGCGGCCTGAAGTTAACGGCCGACATGTCCCTGAATATTTTTAACAGCCAAAGCCTGCAGTTCTGGCAGGAGCATGGGGCTGCGGGCGCTGTGCTCAGTCCGGAGCTGACCATGGCTCAGGTAGAGCATTTGGCTAGCGTTAGCCCCCTGCCCTTAGAGTGCATGATTCAAGGTCGCTTGGAAATGATGGTTTCTGAATACTGTGTGGGTGGTAGCTTCTTAGGCAATTTGCACAAGGGCGCCTGCCAATTCAACTGTCGCGAAAAGCTCTTTTTGGGTGACCGCAAGGAGGCCCAATTCCCTGTGGCTACGGACCAATTCTGCCGCATGCATATTCTCAATGCTCATGAGCTGTCCCTGGTGGCTAACGTGCAGCAGCTGGCAGCAGCTGGCGTAGCCAGCCTGCGCATTGACGGCCGGGAGTATGACGAAGCCAAGCTGGCAGAGCTCATTGAGCTGTACCGCTTAGTATTGGGCGGTGGGGTAGAAGCTCCGGAGAATTTGCCGGGCACTACCCGGGGACATTATTTTAGAGGTGTGATGTAAATGGCACGCTTTGCAATCAAAACATTGGAATTTGATAAGGTTAAAAGCCTTTTGGTAGCCAAGGCAGGCACCTTTTTAGGCAAGCAGGCAGTGGGAGCTTTGCAAATCGAAAGCGATTTTGGCAAGGTTAAAGCACTGCAGGAGGAAACTGCTGAGGCTCTGCGCATTATGGACGAGGGCAAGCGCTTTCCCTTTGGGGGTGCCTTGAATATCACCGGCGATGGGAAGCGGGCGGCG
>CAMFZA010000078.1 GCA_946002345.1 uncultured Phascolarctobacterium sp.
TGAGGCGTGATATATAAATATTTTTAAAGGAGGAAGTCTCTATGTCCCCAGCAATTAAATGTTTAATTCTGTTGGCTGTAATTGCGCTATTTTTCGTAACCGAACTTATTCCCCTTGCAGTTACTGCTACCGCTGGCGCTATTGCCTGTGGCCTGTTAGGCTTGATTCCCACTAAGCAAGTTTTTAGTGGCTTGTCTCACTCCACTGTAGTGCTCTTCGCCGGCATGTGTGTAGTCGGTGCGGCTATGTTCTACACCGGCTTGGCTCAAGCCATTGGTAACACCGTTGTTAAGATGGTAGGCACTGGTGAAAACAGCCTGATGTTTGGCTTGATGGCTGTTGGTACCTGCTTATCCGCCGTTTTGTCCAACACTGGTACTGCTGCTTGCCTTTTGCCAGTAGCATTAGGCATCTGCGCTTCTGCTAAGATCCCTGCTTCCCGTCAGCTGATGCCCTTGGCCTTCGCTTGCGGTTGGGGCGGCATTATCACTATGGTTGGCACTCCGCCTAATATTATCGCTACCGGTGCTTTAACTGCAGCTGGCTTAGAGCCCTTTGGCTTCTTCGAGTTTGCTTGGATCGGCATCCCCGTATCCATTGCAGGTATGCTCTATATGATGTTTGTGGGCAAATATCTGCTGCCGAAGCAGGAATTGTCTGCTGACCAGGAAATTGAGCAGGAAATTGAAGCTAACGAAACATCCAAGAACAAGATGATTATTTCCGGTGTTATTCTCCTTGCCGTAGTTTTGGTTATGGCTTTAGGTATCAAGGGTGTTACTCTGGAAATGGCAGCTGTTATTGGCGCACTGATTTGCGTACTTACCGGTTGCTTAACCGAAAAGCAAGCTTATGCTTCTATCGACTGGGTAACCATTTTCTTATTCGCAGGCATGATGCCCGTCTCCTCCGCAATGGATAAGACTGGCGCCGGTAAACTCATCGCTCCGCGGACTCTCAGCTTGATGGGCGGTACACCTTCTCGGCAGGCTGTAACCGCAGTGCGCTTCATTCTGTCCTGCGGCCTGACCCAATTTATGTCAAACACAGCTTCTGCAGCTTTGCTGTGCCCCATTGGCGTGGCTATTTCCAAGCAATTGGGCGCTGACACGAAGGCAGTTCTGATGGCAATTGCGGTTGCAGCCTCCTGCGCTTTTGCAACTCCTGTTGGCACACCTCCTAATACTCTGGTATTGGGCCCCGGTGGCTACAAATTTATGGATTATGTTAAGGCCGGCACTGGCTTAGTATTGGTAGCCTTTGTGGTATCCTTGGTGGTTATTCCCATGGTATGGCCGTTCTTCCCCGGTAAGTAAATCCCGTATCTGACGCACTATCCAAGATTTAGTAGTTAGTAGTGTTTTAAGCCTGTCACTTAAGTGTGGCAGGCTTTTTACTTTTTTGTGAAATATGCTGACAAAAAAAGGATTTTTGCTTAAAGTGGAAGAATAAATTATAGTTACGAATCAAGTTTAATTCGCAAAGGAGGATGACCATGCTGCTTGGCGTCGGTTGTGATGTGATAGAAATTGCCCGGGTTCAGAAGGCTATAGCCAAACAGGCCTTTTTGGAGCGTGTCTTTGCTCCGGAGGAAATTGCTTATTGCCAAGGTCGAGGTAAGCAGGCTGCTGCTAGCTTTGCTGCTCGTTTCGCTGCCAAGGAAGCAGTGCTCAAGGCTTTGGGCACGGGCTTGCGCGGTGGTGAATTAACAGAAATTGTAGTAAGCAATGATGCTTTGGGCAAGCCCAGCGTACAGCTTTTTGGCTATCATGGACAATTAGCCAGTAAGCTGGGCGTCAAAAATATACTGCTTAGCATGAGCCACAGCCGGGAAATGGCCTTGGCCTATGTAGTAATGGAGGGATAATTATGAAGCTTGTAACAGCACAGGAAATGAAGGATATAGATAAGCTAGCCACGGAAAAATACGGTGTACCGAGCATTCTTCTTATGGATGCGGCAGCTAAGGTTGTGGCTGACGAGGTAGCTAGTATTTTAGGCGAATGCTTGGTAGCAAAAAGTGATGATAATGAGAATACTATAAATGCTTTTGGTTGCGCAGACTCGGTTGGCGATCAGCAACGGGGTAGGGTAGTAGTGCTTTGCGGTGGTGGTAACAACGGTGGTGACGGCTTCGGTACCGCTCGTTGGCTACATAGCTATGGCGTGCGCGTCAAGGTTTTTCTGATTGGTACTACCTCGGAAAAGATTAGCGGTGATGCAGCTCTGGAATTGGCCATGCTCAGGACAGAAGGCGTTGCTGTGAACGAGGTGATCAAGGAAGAGGACTGGTATAGCGTGGAGTTAGCTATAGAGCGTGCTACCGTTGTGGTGGATGCAATTTTAGGGACAGGATTCAGCGGTGAGCTACGACCTGCAGCCAAACGGGCCTGCCAGCTGATAAATCAGTTAGCAGAGCATGTGGTAGCTGTGGATATTCCTACCGGTGTTAATGCTGATGACGGCTCCTCCTGTTCTGAGGCCGTTAAGGCGGAAACTACCGTTACTATGGCTTTGCCAAAAATAGGCATGCTGCTATATCCGGGCAAGCATCATTGTGGTTCCGTTTTGGTGGCCAATATCGGTATGCCAACCAAGCTTGTGAACGAGTATGCCAGCCAAAAATATCAGATTACCGAGGCAATGGTGCAGCGGCTGCTTCCCCTGCGTGCTGAGGATGCCCATAAGGGTGATGCCGGGCGTGTAGTCATCTGTGCCGGTAGTCCCGGCTATACCGGTGCTGCAGCCTTGTGCGGTAATGCAGCTGTGAAGGCTGGTGCAGGCCTAGTGTCACTGCTTACTCCCTTGGCCAGTCGTGAGGTTTTGGCCGTAAAGCTCACAGAGGTCATGGTGCACGGCCTTTTAGAGCGGATGCCCGGTGTGCTGGGCAGCGCTGCTACTAATGATGTTCTGACCCGTGCCGATGTGGCCGATGTGTTGGCCATCGGACCGGGGCTTGGCTTAGCCGACAGTACCCAACAAACAATACGGGATATTTTGGCTAAGGTGCAGGTGCCTGTGGTTATCGATGCGGATGCGTTGACAGCGCTGAAGGAGCACACGGAACTTTTGACCAAAATGGTAGCTCCCAAGGTGCTCACTCCCCATGCGGGGGAAATGGCCCGTTTGACAGGCCTTCCTGTGGAAACCATCAATAGGCAGCGGCTAAATATTGCTCAAAAATATGCCAAGGAATGGCAGGCTGTGGTGGTGCTGAAGGGTGCGCCCACGGTGGTGGCCTGCCCGGACGGCACTGTATATGTAAACAGCACTGGAACCAAGGCCTTGGCTACCGGTGGCAGTGGGGATGTGCTCACGGGCATTATTGCCGGCTTAGCTGCGCAAGGAATTTCCCTGGCTGAAGCCGCAGTCTGTGGCGTTTATCTGCATGGCTTGGCAGGTAGCCTGGCTTGTAAAGATGTGGGCTTGGGTGCAGATGAAATAGCCTATTATTTGGAGGATGCGCGAGAAATAGTTAAAAATGAAGCAGCTTGTGTTTGCTCTTATAGGGAAATAGTGTTAAAATAAAATGTTAGCTTTTATTTGTTATTCATTTCGAAGCGGAAGAGGTGGCGCTGTGCGTAAATTATTTCTGTTGGCCCTGACAGTCTGTATGCTGCTTGGAACAGCTGTGGCTCAAGCGGCCCAGATTACCGATGTCAAATGGGGTGTGGATAAGAGCAATGTGCTGCGTTTAGTGGTAGATATTACGGATACCGCTGGTTATTCAGTGGAGTTGGCTGGTTCTAAGCTGAAGCTGACAGTGAATGCTAAGGCGGCAGGACAGGTGCCTAAGGTGAAAAAAATAAAGAGTACTCTTGCCGATGAGTTACGCGTGGTGGATGGAGGAAGCTTCACGGAGGTGCATTTGCCTCTAAATCGGCAGATTGCCAGTAGTGATTATCGGGCCTTTGTGTTGAAAAAAGACCCTCAAACTGGGCGTCCCTTTAGAGTAGTGCTGGATATAACAGCTGACAAAACTACGGGAGTGGTGAATAATGGTGCTGTTTCTTCCAGCAAGGCTACCACTAAGCCAAGTACAGGCACCACAGGAAAGAGTGCTGCCACTGTATCTTCAGGTAGAACCAATGGTGGTACTGCTCAAGTAAGCAATAAGCCTGTGGTTGGCTCTCGTCCGGTGAAAAGTTCTGCTAATGAGGGTAAAGCACCCACTGGCACCAGCGAAGCGAAGGTGGTCAAGGCTGGCTCCAGCAGTACCAGCGAGCCGAAGGTGGTCAAGGCTGGCTCCAGTAGCACCAGCGAGCCGAAGGTGGTGAAGGTTGGTTCTAGCAGCACTAGCGAATCCAAGGCTAATGTGAAGACTGACAAAAATTCCACGGCTACCAAGGAAGAGTTACCCTTAGCCATTAAGGCCAAGACAAAATTCCGAACCGGCGGTGGCATCAAGGGCAAGATTATTACTCTGGACCCGGGTCATGGTGGTAGTGACCCAGGTGCTATTGGTGCCAGCGGTCTTAAGGAAAAGCAAATCACTCTGGAAATTAGCATGCGGGTGAAGGAACTTTTGGAAAAAGAGGGCGCCAAGGTTTATATGACCCGTACTACGGATAAGGATGTATATGGTCCTAATGCCAGCGACAGAGCTGAATTGCAGGCCAGAGTCAATGTGGCAGAAAAATACAATTCTGACCTCTTCGTTAGCCTGCACATCAATTCCTCTGTGAATAAAAGCGTGGGTGGTTTTTCCAGCTATTATTATCCTAAAACCGCAAATCAATCGCACCTAGCCAACGCTATACAGGATAAAATAGATAATAATTTTGCCGAAGATAATTTGGGCGTGCGCCAAGCGAATTTAAATGTAGTAAAGCGCTGCAGTATGCCTGCAACACTTTTGGAAATGTGCTTTATTTCCAACCCCAAAGAGGAAAAGCTCATGAAGAGCAGATGGTTCCAAAAGAAAACCGCGCGCCTGATTGTTGAGGGCGTGGAAAATTATTTTGATTAAGCAACGGAGGCAGTATTTATGAAAAGGTTAGTTTTACTCATGCTGCTTATCTGTGCAGTCATGATGAATGGTTGTGATTTCGGTAGCAAGGAGCCGGTAAAGCCGGTGGAGCCGCCTAAGCAGGAAATTAAGCAGCAAAGCTTTATCGTTTATCGCGCTGCCGCTGATGGCAGGGAAAAGCTCCTGCCTGAAAAATTTACAATAAATGATAATGGCAAGAGTGCGGCGGAGAATGCTTTGATTGCCTTGGTGAGCACCAAGCCCCAGGATGCCAGCATGGAGGATGTGTTTCCTATTGGCACCAAGGTTTTGAGCCTTAGGGTGGATGAAAAGGGCACTGCTTATGCGGATTTTTCCAAGGAGCTGACCAAAAAAGGTCAGGGCTCCTACGGTGAAATGATGATTTGCTATGCTATTGCCAATACCTTGACGGAATTTCCTAACATTAAAAGAGTGCAAATTCTCGTTGAAGGCAAAAAGGTGACCACGCTTAATGGTCATATGGATGTGGAAGAGCCCTTGATTCGCAATAAGGACTTTTTATAAGGAGAGCTTTATGGAAAAATTTTTGGCGGATAGCAGTGCTACAGAGAAGCTGGGGCTTCTTTTAGGCAGACACCTTAAGGATGGGGATGTACTGTGCCTTAGCGGCGATTTAGGAGCTGGCAAGACCCTGCTAAGCCGTGGTATAGCTACCAGCCTAGGGGTGGAGCCGGAGTCTGAAACCAGCCCCACCATTGCCCTCATGAATGTGTAGCAGGGCAGTGAACTGGAGGTACGTCATTTCGATTTATATCGTCTTAATCGACCCGAGGAGCTGGAGGATATTGGCTTTGCGGAATACGCCGGCGGTGAGGGTGTGACCTTGATTGAATGGGCAGAGCTCTTTAGCGAGCAGCTGCCGGAGGAATATTTACAGGTAGTGCTGCGCCATGAGGGGGCAGGCCGCAGAGCAGTGCTGGAGGCTCATGGCCGGCGCTATGAGCAGCTGCTGGAGGAGGTAGAAAAAGATTCTTACTTTAGCCATTGATACTGCTACTAAGGTGTGCACAGTGGCCCTGTGCCGGGAGCAGGAGCTTTTGGCCGAATATACGATTAATATGGGCCTGACCCATTCTGAAGGGCTTTTGCCCCAGCTGGAGCAGCTTTTGGCTCGCACTGGGGTAAAAAAGCAGGAGATAGAGCTTTTGGCCGTGAGCATGGGACCGGGCTCCTTTACGGGTTTACGCATTGGCCTTGCCACAGCGGAGGCTATGGCCTACGCCTGGCAATGCTGTTTGCACGGAGTAGATACCTTAAAGGCTTTAGCCTATAATATCCAACTGGAGGGGCTTGTTTTGTCCCCTGTGCTGGATGCCCAAAAGGGGATTGGTTTTCTGGGCTGGTCTTCGTCGCTGTGGGGTCTGCTGGTGGTGCTGGGGCCTGTGGGGGTAGTAACTGGTCGCGAAGCCTTAGAACGCATTGCTTTGCAGGGAATGCCTGCCTTGCTCCTGGGAGAGAGCGAACGCTTGGTAAAGAAAATACCCGAGGGACTGCCCCATTGGCTGCAGGAAGCACCAACTGCGTTGCGCATGCCCAAAGCTAGCAGTGTGGCCTGGGCGGCCTTGGCTGAGTTTGATGCGGAGGCTGACAAAAAAATCTTTGGCTTAGAGCCATACTATATCAGAAGATCAGAGGCAGAGGAACTGTGGGAGAAGAAGCAACAACAGCAATAAATTTTCGCCTCCTGATGGAGGCAGATTTACCAGTCATTGTGGCCATTGAGGCCACTGCTTTTTATGATGCGTGGAACGAAAGCATGCTGCGCAATGAATTGAGCAATGAGCTTACCACCTATTTGGTAATGGAGTCCGAGGGAAAGATTATCGGTTATGCAGGCTTTTGGCTGGTGGCAGGGGAAGCACAGGTTACCCGTGTGGCTGTGTTGGAGGAGCTGCGTGGCCTTGGCTTAGGCACACGGCTGACGGCGGCTTTGGTGAACAAGGCCTGGGAGCTGGGGGCTGAGGCAGTGACGCTGGAGGTGCGCGAAAGCAACGTGGCCGCCCAACGGGCCTATTTAACCTGCGGCTTTGCCAGCGAAGGCATTCGTCCCAACTACTATGAAGATAACCATGAAAATGCCGTAATTATGTGGTTATACAAATGAGGAATAATAAATGAGTCAAGAAAAAGATATTTATATCTTAGGTATTGAAAGCAGCTGTGATGAAACGGCTGCCGCTGTGGTGAAAAATGGGCGCGAGGTTTTGAGCAATATCATTTCCTCCCAAATAGTCATTCACCGCAAATTTGGCGGCGTAGTACCAGAAATTGCTTCGCGTAAGCATATCGAAAACATTATGCCCGTCATTGATGCCGCTTTGCGGGAGGCGAACGTGTCCCTGGAGCAAATCGATGCTGTGGCTGTTACCTACGGCCCCGGGCTGGTAGGGGCACTGTTAGTAGGACTGTCCGCTGCCAAATCCCTAGCTTGGGCGACTGGCAAGCCCCTTATTGGTGTGAACCATTTGGAGGGGCATGTTTTTGCCAATTTTTTGGCCGATGAGGAGCTGGAGCCTCCCTTTATGGCCTTGGTGGTCAGCGGTGGTCACACAGCTCTGATCAAGGTCACTGGCTACAATAGCTTTGAGCTTTTGGGTCAAACACGGGATGACGCTGCCGCGGAGAATAATTAAAAAAATCAACGTGTTATGGGTCTAAAATAAAAAAAAAGACAGGAAATCGAGCGTCAGGCCATCGGTGCTAACAAA
>CAMFZA010000079.1 GCA_946002345.1 uncultured Phascolarctobacterium sp.
CTTGACTGCGCTTCCAAAGGCGATTTCTGCATCTGCCTGTACAATCCTTCCAGCTTTAAGCGTCATGATTACCTGCAAAAGGCCTGCGATATTATGCTGAAAAATCAGCCGGGCACTATTCCTGCAGGCATTGTGCGCAATATCGGCCGCGAAGGTCAGTCCTACGAGCTGACCACCTTGGATGAGCTCCGTGATAAGGAAGTGGATATGTTCTCCACCGTTATCATTGGTAACACCCAAACCGAGGTTATTAATGGTCGTTTGGTAACTCCGCGCGGTTACAGATTGGCATGAAGCCGGTAATTTGGCTCATTGGGGGCACCAGTGAGGGGCGTAGGCTGATTAAGGAGCTGGGGCAGCTGCCCGTACAGCTTTTTGTGAGCGTGGCCACCGAGTATGGTGCGGCCTTGATTGAGCCCCAGGAGAATACCACAGTTTTGGCCGAGCGCATGGACTTGGCGGCTATGGAGGCTTTTTTAGCCGAGCACAAGCCAGCCTATGTTATCGACGCTACTCATCCCTATGCTACGGTGGTGACGGCTACGGTGCAGCAGGCCTGCCAGGCGCAAAAATGCCGCTACCTGCGGCTGGTGCGACCCCAAGGGGATGCAGGGGATTATGTTACGGTCCACGATTTTGCTGAGGCGGTGGAGCTGCTGAACCAGGTGGAGGGCAATATTTTCCTCACCACGGGCAGTAAAAATTTGCCCGACTTTACCGGGGTGAAGGATTACGCCGAGCGCATTGCGCTTCGGATTTTGCCCATGGAAAGCAGTCTCAAGAGCGCTTTGGAGCTGGGCTATAAGCCGGCCCACATCATTTGCATGCAGGGTCCCTTTGCCAAGGATTTGAATGTGGCCATGCTCAAGAAGTTTGGCAGCAAATTCATGGTGACCAAGGACAGCGGCAAGGCCGGTGGCTTTGAGGAAAAGGTGGAGGCCGCGGCAGAGGCTGGCGCCAAGCTTATCGTCATTGGTCGCGCAGGCGCGGAGGTGGGCGCCGGGCTGAGCGAAATAGTGGAATTACTTCGGCAAAACTTTGCTAGTCCTCTCTCCTAGCGTAAATTAGTGAGGTGCCTCCCTTTTAAAAGGGAGGGGGACCACGAAGTGGTGGAGGAATTTTAGTTAGTGCCTCATTATAGGAGGTTTTTGATGTTACGAGTTAATATCGTGGGCATCGGCCCGGGCAATCCAGATTTGCTCACCGGTGCGGCACGTAACGCCATCGACGGGAGCAATATTCTCATCGGTGATAAAAGAATGCTGACGGCCTTTGCCACGGCAGATAAAAAGGTATATGATACCATTAAAACCGCGGAAATCGCCGCCATCGCCGCAGCCGCTGATCCGGCTAAGGATGAGCTGGCAGTGCTGGTTTCCGGGGATGTGGGCTTCTTTAGCCTGGCCAAAACCATCAGCGGTAAGCTACCCGACTGCGAGTGTGTGCGCTATGCAGGCATCAGCAGCTTGGTGTATTTTGCCAGCGCTCTGAAGATGAGCTGGGACGATGCTAAAATCGTCAGCATGCACGGGCGTCAGCAAAATTTGGTGGCGGCGGTGGCCCAAAATACTAAGGTCTTTTCCCTGACCGGGGGCGAGAACTCCCCCCAAAGGCTGTGTCGCCAGCTGTGTGAGCACGGTCTGGGCCAGGTGCAGGTCTATGTGGGCGCAAATTTGAGCTATCCTGAAGAAAAAATCACCAGCGGCACGGCGGAGGAAATTAGTGCCTTGGAATTTCCTTCCCTGTCCGTGATGATGATTTTGAATGAGGAGGCCCATAATTTTACCCCCACGGTTCATGGGCTTGCCGACGATTTATTTTTGCGCAGCAAGGTACCCATGACCAAGCAAGAGGTGCGCAGCGTTTCCATGTCCAAGCTGCAGCCGAAAGCCACGGATTTGATTTATGATATTGGCGCCGGCACCGGCTCCTGCTCTATTGAGTTGGCTTTAATTGCCAAGCAGGGCAGGGTATGGGCCTTTGAGCGCAATCCTGTAGCGGTGGAGCTTTTGGGCAAGAACAAAGCCCTTTTCGGCGTAGAGAATTTAGAAATCGTGGCCGGTGAGGCACTGGAAAATATCCAAAGCATGCCTGCTCCGGACTGCGTTTTCGTGGGCGGCAGCGGCGGCGATTTGTGCCAGATGCTGGACGTTATCTACGCTAAAAATAGTAAATGCCGGGTGGTTATCAACGCCATTACAGTGGAAACACTGGCGGAGGTGGCCAACTATTACAAGGAGAAGCAGGCTTACTCCTTGGAAATCGTCAATGTGTTTGTGGCTCGCAGCAAGCATTTGGGTCACTATAATTTGATGATGGCACAAAATCCTGTGTATGTAATGACTGCTTTGAAGAAGGAAGATTAACATGGCTGAAATGATGCTGCCCCGTTTTATGATTAGTGCCCCCGGCAGCGGCACGGGCAAAACTACCTTGGTTTGCGGATTATTGAAGGCTCTGATGCAAAAGGGCCTAAACGTGGCCGCTTTTAAATCCGGTCCTGATTATATCGACCCCATGTTCCATTCCCGGGTCATCGGTGCCAAGTCCCGCAATCTTGATCTATTTATGCTGGGCAAGGACACTGCTCGCATGCTGGTGGCGAAAAATGCTGCCAAGGCTGATGTGGCTGTGTTCGAGGGTGCCATGGGCTTTTATGATGGCATGGGCAAAACCACCGAAGCTAGCGCCTATGAGCTGGCCTGCACCTGCAATACACCGGTGGTGCTGGTGGTGAACGGCAAGGGAGCCGCCTTATCCATTGCCGCCATGATCAAGGGCTTTAAGGATTTTCGGCCGGACAGTCATATTGTGGGCGCCATTTTGAATAATGTTAATCCTATGAGCTATCTTTTTTATAAGGATGTTATCGAAGCGGAAGCTGGCGTGAAGCTTTTAGGTTATTTCCCGGTGATGACGGACTGCAATTTTGAAAGTCGCCATTTGGGACTTGTGACTGCGGAGGAGATAGGGGACCTACAGCAGATTGTGGAGCGCTTGGCTGCTCAGGCGGCTAAGTCCATAGATCTGGATGCCTTGCTGGAGGTGGCCCGCGCTGCCGCGCCCTTGGAGTACCAGCCTGTGTGCCTTGAGCAGGTGGGAAATAATAAGGTGCGGGTGGCTCTTGCCCAGGACAAAGCCTTTTGCTTCTACTACCAGGACGCCCTCGATTTATTAAGTGAGCTGGGTGCCGAGCTGGTACCCTTTAGCCCCGTTCAGGATGCTCATCTGCCTGCAGGCTGTAATGGCATCATTTTGGGCGGTGGCTATCCCGAGCTATATGCCCAGCAATTGGCAGCTAATGAAACCATGCGTCAGGACGTAAAGGCCGCTATCTTGGGCGGCATGCCTTGCTTTGCGGAATGCGGTGGCTTCATGTACCTGTTGGAGGGTTATCGTGAGGGTGAAAAGGTTCATCCCTGGGTGGGTGCTATTCCGGGCGAGACAGCTATGACGAAAAAGCTGACCCGCTTTGGTTATGTGCATTTAACTGCTCAGGAGGACAATGTGCTGTGCGCCGCTGGTGGCAAAATCAATGGACATGAGTTCCATTACAGCGACAGCACTAATAATGGTTACAGCTTTGTGGCTGCTAAGGCCAGTGGTCGCGGCAGCTGGGAATGTGCCACAGCCACCAGCACCATGTATGCGGGCTATCCTCACATTCATTTGTGGGGCAATGTGGAATTTGCCCGTAGCTTTATGCAGCACTGTTATGACTATGCTGCACAGAATGCTAGTAAGCAATAAGTAAGTAAGCAAAAATTAAAGGATAAGGGGTAAAGAGGTATGCTGCATTTGGCGGCTATTATAGCCGGTTTCATATTAGATTTAATATTTGGTGATCCACATTGGCTGCCCCATCCTATTTGTCTGATCGGCAATCTGATTGGCTTTATCGAACGCAACCTGCGGCCCAGGCTGGAGCCTAACAAAGGTGCCCTGCTGCTCGGCGGTGCCTTGATGGTGATAATCGTGCTGGTTATTTCCTTCGTCGTGCCCATGGCAATTTTGTTGGCTGCCGGTATGGTTAGCTCCTGGTTAGCTTTTGCTCTGGAGACCTTGATGTGCTACCAGATTTTTGCTACTAAATGCTTGCGTGATGAAAGCATGAAGGTTTGTACAGCTCTGCATAACCATGATTTGGCTGATGCCAGAGTAAAATTATCCTGGATTGTGGGCCGTGATACCCAAAATCTGGATGAGGAAGAAATCACCAAGGGTGCGGTGGAGACCGTGGCGGAAAATACTGCTGACGGTATCATTGCCCCGATGTTTTATATGTTCCTCGGCGGCGTGCCCTTGGCCTTTTTATACAAGGGTATCAATACCATGGATTCCATGGTAGGTTATAAAAATGACAAATTCCTCTATTTTGGCCGTTGCGCCGCTAAATTGGATGATTTGGCTAATCTGCTTCCTGCCCGCATTACGGGCCTGGTCATGATTGGTGCAGCCTTTGTGCTGGGACTGGATGGTAAAAACGCCTGGAAAATTTTCTGGCGTGACCGCTATAACCATTTGAGTCCTAACTCTGCCATGACGGAATCAGTAACAGCCGGTGCCTTGAACATTCAATTGGGCGGTGACCATTTCTATTTTGGCAAGCTGGTGCACAAGGATACCATTGGTGATGATATCCGCCCTGTGTGCCCGGAGGATATTGTGAAGACTAACAGGCTGCTGTATATGACTGCAGTGCTGTGTCTGGTATTATTTTCCAGTGTTTATCTATATCTATAAGGAATGAGGGTGGAGTAATGTATAAATATGAGCATGGCGGTGACATCTATAGTCAGGAAAGCACTGGGGATGGCAAACGCTTTGTAGATTTTTCTGCTAATATCAACCCTCTTGGATTACCACAGGGTGTTAAGGAGGCGGTAAAATCCGCCCTGAAAAACTGTGTGAATTATCCCGATGCCTTTTGTCGTCGCCTGACCCAGGCCACAGCAGCGTTTTTAGGGGTGCAACCAGAGTATCTTTTCTTTGGCAATGGTGCTGCAGATGTGCTGTTTCGTTTGGCCTTAGCCTTGAAGCCTAAACGGGCCCTGCTGTTAGCGCCCACCTTTGCCGATTATGAAAAGGCCCTGCGCTCTGTGGATTGCTCGGTGAAGTATTATGAGCTCCATCCCGAGGACCAGTTTGTGCCCGGCAAGGACATTGTGGGTAAAATCACCGTGCGCACTGATTTAGTGGTAATCTGTAATCCTAATAATCCTACGGGCCAGCTCATGGAGCGCTCCCAGCTGGAGCGGGTGCTGGAAAAGTGCCGTCTGGTAGGCGCCAAGCTTTTGGTGGACGAATGCTTTATGGATTTTGTCGCCAAGGACAAGGCTTATAGCCTGCGGGACTTACTGGCTGAATATCCGGAGCTGATTATCCTGAAGGCCTTTACTAAGACCTTTGCTATGCCCGGCATTCGCCTGGGCTATTGCCTAAATAGCGACGTAAACCTGCACACCAGGCTGCATCAGTGCGGTCAGGATTGGAGCGTTTCTGTTTTGGCACAGGAGGCCGGTATTGCCGCCCTCCAGGAGCAACAGTATTTGCATGAGTCCTTCCTTCTGATTGAGGAGGAAAGACAGTATTTAAAAAATCAATTGCATAATTTGGGAGCCGTCATTTTTGGCTCAGAGGCTAATTATGTGTTCTTTTATCTGCCTGAGCCGGCCAATTTGGTGGAGCTGCTCAGGGAGCATGGGTATTTGATTCGCTCCTGCGCTAATTATCATAACCTGGGTGCAGGTTATTACCGTGTCGCGGTGAAAACGAGAGTGCTAAACCGCGGCCTGATCAAAGCAATTAAGGAAGCAAAAAAGCATGCGCTCTTTACTGGTTTTAATTGATGGACTGGGTGATGACCCCATTCCTGCCCTGCAGGGACGCACACCCTTTGAGTACGCATCGCATCCTGTTATGGATGGGGTGGCTGCCACGGGTGGACTGGGTCAGATCAGTATTTGTGAACAGGATATTGTTCCCGAAAGCTGTAGCTGCATTCTCCGGCTTTTGGGTGTGGATAAAAGGGATATGCCCCAAAACAGAGCCTATTTAGAGCTTTTAGCTCACGGCAGGGATATTTCCGAGTACGAAATGGTGTTGCGCTGTAATTTGGCCGCGGTGGACGCGTCAGGTCGTTTGGCGGGCTTCAATGCCCCCGGTCTGACGGTGGCACAGATGCAGGAGGCAGCTGCTTTGGGTGATGGTGTGCTCAAGGATATTGAGTTTATCCATCTTTCGGAATATCGTAACCTACTGATTATGAATAAGGAGACCGCTGTTTTGGATTGCGCAGTGCGCCCGCCCCATGAGAGTGTAGGGGAGGCTGTGGACGAGCTGTTGGAGCCATTGCGTAGGACATCTTTATCCCTCAACTATTTTCTTAGCGAAACCAACAAGCGTCTGGCTAATTTTGCTCATGACGGCTTGCATTATATACTTTATCCCTGGGGTCCATCGGCCCGACAGAAGCTGCCCTCCTTTGCCAGTCTGCACGGCATTACGGGTGGAGCGGTGTGCAAGGCCGAAATCGTGGTTGGCATTGCCAGGGCCTTGGGCATGGAGGTTGTGATTCCGCACGGGGCCACAGGTGATGTGGACACGGATTTGGGGGCTAAGGCAGAGGCGGCGCTGGAGCTTTTACAGCGCCAGGATTTTGTGTTAGCTCATTTTAACGGCTCCGATGAGGCCTCCCATCGTTATGACTTTGCGGCCAAGGCTGACTTTATTGCCAGCATTGACCAACACTTTTTGCAGCCCCTGGCCGGCCGCCTCAACGAGCCCGTGAGGGTGGTTATTTGCGGCGACCATGTGACCAGCTCCCTTACGGGTAAGCATGGGTACGGCTGCACTCCTGTGGTTGCAGGGTATTTACGAGCAGATTTACTTGGTGCTACCAACCGCTGGAAGCCCCAAAGCTATAACCAGATATTGAACTTTTTGATGAAAGAGAGTGATTGAAGTGGCAAAAGCAATCATGGTTGTTGGTACCATGTCCAACTCCGGCAAGAGCCTTTTAACTGCAGGCTTGTGCCGGGTGTTTAATCAGGATGGCTACAAGGTAGCTCCCTTTAAGTCCCAGAATATGGCGCTGAACTCCTTTATTACTAAGGAAGGAGCAGAGATGGGTCGTGCTCAGGTAGTGCAGGCAGAGGCTGCCAATATTGAACCTAGCGTGCTCATGAATCCCATTTTGCTCAAGCCCACCAGCGACAGCGGCTCCCAGGTCATTGTCAATGGCGAGGCTATTGGTACCATGAAGGCTCAAGAATATTATGCCATGAAGCACACTCTGCGTCCCAAGGTGCAGGAGGCTTTTGACAAGCTAGCCAGCCTCTACGACATTGTTTGCATTGAGGGCGCTGGCAGTCCTGCCGAAATCAACATCAAAAAGGACGATTTCGTGAACATGGGTATGGCCCAAATGGCCAAGGCTCCCGTGCTTTTAGTGGCAGATATTGACCGCGGCGGCGTGTTTGCTTCCATTTACGGCACCTTGATGCTGCTGGAGCCGGAGGAAAGAGCCATGGTCAAGGGCGTGGTCATCAACAAGTTCCGCGGTGATGTGGAGATTTTGCGCCCCGGCCTGCGCATGATCGAAGAAAAGACCGGTGTGCCGGTCATCGGCGTGCTGCCCATGCTCAATGTGGATATTGAGGATGAGGACAGTCTGTCCGAGCGCATTAGCGGCCACAGCGAGGC
>CAMFZA010000080.1 GCA_946002345.1 uncultured Phascolarctobacterium sp.
GGCTCGCAGCGTGCGTCGCACCAATGTGGAGCTGATTCTCTCCCAGCATGATTGCCTGTGTGCCACCTGCGTGCGCAGCGGCAACTGCAGTCTGCAAAAGCTGTCCAATGATTTGGGCATTTTCGATATTCCCTTTGAGCGCGAAATCGTGGATACTCCCTGGAATAAGAACTTCCCCCTGATTCGCGACTCTAAAAAATGCATTAAATGCATGCGTTGCGTCCAAATCTGCGACAAGGTGCAGGATTTGCATATTTGGGACGTCCAAAACACCGGCTCCCGTACCACTGTGGATGTGGCTGGCAACATGTGCATTGAAGACTCCAACTGCAGCCTGTGCGGTCAATGCATCACCCACTGCCCCGTTGGTGCTCTGAAGGAGCGCGATGATGTACCCAAGGTATACGAGGCTTTGGCAGATTCCACTAAGGTTACCGCCGTGCAGGTAGCTCCTGCCGTACGCACTGCCTGGGCTGAGGCCTTCAACATGCCCGAAGAAATGTGCACCGAAAAGCGTATGGCTGCTGCCTTGCGCCGCATCGGCTTTGATTACGTTTTCGACACCAGCTTCGCTGCGGATGTGACCATTATGGAAGAGGCCAATGAGCTTTTGGAACGCTTGCAGGATCCGGAAGGCTACCGTTGGCCCATGTTCACCTCCTGCTGCCCCGGCTGGGTCAGCTATGTAACAAAAAAATATCCCTCATATGTGGAAAATCTATCCACCACTAAATCTCCCCAACAGATTTTTGGCGCCATTTTGAAGTCCTACTTCGCTGAGAAGAAGGGCCTGAAGCCTAAGGAAATCTGCTCCATCTCCGTAATGCCCTGCGTTTCCAAAAAGCGCGAGGCTGCCCTACTCTCCATGCGTAGCAGCGGTACCCATGATGTGGACATTGTTTTAACCACTCGCGAATTCATTCGTCTGCTACGTGCTGAGCACATCAACCCTGCCACATTGCCTGAGGAAGAGTTCGACAATCCTTTGGGCAAGAGCACCGGTGCCGGCGTTATCTTTGGCACTACCGGCGGTGTTATGGAAGCAGCACTGCGTACAGCATACTACGCTATCACCGGCACAGAAGCTCCTGCAGATGCCTTCGTAGACGTGCGTGGTGAAAAGGGCCGCAAGGTACGTGAATTCACCATCGCTGGCAAAACACTGCGCACCTGCACCGTTAGCGGCTTGGCCAATGCAGGTCGCCTAATCGAGGATTTGCAGGCTGGCAAGGTACATTACGACTTTGTGGAAGTTATGGCCTGCCCCGGTGGCTGCGTAGGCGGCGGCGGTCAGCCCATTCATGATGGCCAGGAAAGAGCCGGCATGCTGGGCAAAAAGCTTTACAAACTGGATGACGAGCGCAAGCTGCGCCAATCCCACAACAACCCCGACGTGGTAACACTCTACAGCGAATATTTGGAAAAGCCCCTCAGCGAGCGCGCCGAAAAGCTGCTCCACTCCAACCACGTGAAGGAAAAGAACTACCTAGTATAATTTAGCATAACAAACAGAAAACCCCTAAAGTTAGGTGTAAAGCTAACTTTAGGGGTTATTCTTATATATACACTATAGCAAAACGGCATAATTTGCTGTTCACAAGCAACGATTAGCAATTTTAGCGAATGAGTGGCTGGTACAATGGTCTCAAGGGTTCGAAAACGTAGATTGTTCTGCGAGACAAATAGTACCCCGCAGAGGCCAATTGTACCCCTCGAAATGAGCGTTTAAAAATTGCGGGTTGCGGTGAACACAAATTACGCTGTTTTCCTTATGCCTTTACATACACTATAGCAAAACAACATAATCTGCTGTTCACAAGCAACGATTAGCAATTTTAGCGAATGAGTGGCTCACTTGCTGATTGCTAATGTGCCAATTATCTTATTTGTATAAATCCACCGGCACTAACGCCCTCAGTCCATTACTACAAGCGAACTCATCCGCCTGCACTCTAAACACCTCAGCCAATAAACTGCTAGTCACAATCTCCTTCGGCGCACCGCAGGTCACCAAACGCCCCGCCTTAATCACCGCCACAAAATCAGCATACTGAATCGCATGATTAAGCTCGTGAATAACCATCACCACCGTCAGCCCCAACTCCCGGTTCAACTTCACCAAAAGCTGCATAACCTCCAGCTGATGACAAATATCAAGATAAGTCGTCGGCTCATCCAACAAAAGCACCTGGGGCCGTTGGGCCAACGCCATAGCAATCCAAGCCCTCTGCCGCTCGCCACCACTCAAAGTGTGCAGCAAGCGCTGGCGCATACTAGTCATACTCGTCTGCTCCAAGGCCCATTCCACATGCTTGGCATCATCCTTATCCCCACGCCCTAAAAAGCCACGGTGAGGAAAACGTCCCATCTCCACCAAATCCTGCACAGTCAAATCAGTGGGTGCCGTGGGCGCTTGGGTCAGGATAGCCAAGCACTGGGCGAACTCTCGATGACTAAACTCCTTAATATCCTTACCCTTAAAGGTAATACTACCCCTTTCCACGGGCCAAATGCGGCTAATGGCCTTTAGCGTGGTGCTCTTGCCGCAACCGTTGGGGCCAATAATCGCTGTGATCTTGCCCTCGGGAATCTCCAAGGACAAATCGTGCACAATGGTCTTTTTATTAATGCCCACATCAATATTATGAGCTGCCAAAATCGCTGTCATCAGATTTCCCTCCTTAACAAGAACAGAAAGAAGGGTGCGCCTAAAAAGGCCATAATAATGCCCACGGGCAATTCAATGGGCGCAAAAATAACCCTAGCAAAGGTGTCGCTCAAAGTTACAATGGCCACGCCCAGCAAGGCCGCCGCAGGCAGCAAAAAGCGATAGTCACTGCCGATTAACAAACGCGCCGCATGGGGCACAACCAAGCCCACAAAGCCCAGCAGGCCCACTACACTAACAGCACTGGCGGCCAACAAGGCTGCAATAGCTGTCATCACAATGCGAGTAACCTCCACATTTACGCCCAAGCCCCGGGCCATTTCGTCACCCAGCTGCAAAATATTTAAGTAAGAAGCACTAGCCAAGGCCAATACTAAGCCAATGGCAGCATAGGGCAGGATGATGCTTACATGGGGCCAGCTGCGAGCCGCCAAGCCACCCACCATCCACATCAAAGCACCGTGGACCCTGTCGCTATAAAAAATCATCAGGCCGCTAATACCTGCACTCAAAAAGGCGGACACAGCCACACCGGCCAAGATAATGCGCACAGGCTTGATGCCATTTTTCCAAGCCAAAATATAAATGCAAATGGCCGCCAGCATAGCTCCCACAAAGGCCACCGGCGTAATCAAATACTCCAAGGCCGGAAAGAGAATCATAATCACAACACCAGCTAAGCCTGCACCGCTGGAAATACCGATAATATGGGGATCTGCCAAGGGATTACGCATAATAGCCTGCAAAATGGCACCGGACAGGGACAAATTGATGCCCACCAGCGCCCCCACAATAGTGCGGGGCATGCGGATATTCCAAATAATCTGGCTTTGGGGGTCCATCCCAGGGTTAAGCAAAAGCTCCACAATTTGGGACATGGTTATTACGCTAGAGCCCTTGGTCAGGCTCAAAAAGGCGCCCAGCACCGCCAAAAAAGCAAACAATATTAAAATGGTTGCACGCCAAGCAGTGCGACCAATGCCAAAGCGCTCCACTGCTCCGTCCAAGCTTTTATTTGCCATCTTTAAAAACCTCTGGGTAAACCTGCTGAGCCATGTACTTGACAGCCTCCGGATAGCGCAGACCCGGGTTAATCAGGAATAAGCGCTCCGGCAGCACATACACCTTACCCTGCTGTACAGCAGTAAGACTGTTCCAGGCAGGATTCTTTTTGAAATCCTTGCGCAGGCGATTTTCGATTTCCTCCGCCTTACCCATGGAGGTAATAAAAATCAAATCAGGATTTTGGCCCACCAAGCTTTCCATGCTATAGGGAGTTTTGTCGGACTTGCCTTGCAGGGCAGCTGCAGCCACATTCTCAAAACCCAAAATGTCACTAACACAGCCAGCAATACTGCGTGCTCCCTCCACGGTCACACTGCTAGCCGTGGCATGCATAATGACAATGCGCTTTTTCTCCTTGGGCAGCTTAGCCTTAATGGTCTCAATCTCCTTATCCAGCAAAGCATTTTCTGCCTTGGCCTTCTCCGGATTGCCATATACATCCCCTAGAGTCTTCACTGTAGCCTTGACCTCGTCATAGGTTTTAGCATCGAACTCGATAACGTTGATTTTGTTGGATTCCAGTAGGGGCACAAATTTTTCGTGCTGATTGCGTCCTGCCAAAACCAAGTCGGGCCGCAGGGCAACGAGACTTTCCATGTTGATATTAAAAACGAAGCCCACCTCGGGCACATTTTGCATGGATTTAGGAATGGTGCCAACCTTGGAGGAGGCTCGCCCCACCATCACGCCGCCTCCAGCTACCCCCCAACCCCCAAACGCAGGACTCAGGCTAACTACCCGCGCCGGCGTCTTCGCCAGCACTACCTGACGACCGGCAGCGTCCTTTAAGGATAAATACGCCTTGCTGGTATCCACCGCCTGCTTTTGCTCACCGCCACCGCAGCCAGCCACAGCCAAGGCCAGTGCACACAGGCACGCTCCAGCAATCCTTTTCCACTGCATCTATCATCACCTCATCATTAGATTCTTATAGCTAAAAGCACCCTGCATCAAGCCCCAGAAGCGCTTACACAGGCCAGCTTCTGCCACTTTTTGCGTGCAGGAGATATTCTTATTAACACTCCTATCATGATAGCACAATTACCTATACCAGTCAACAAAACAAGCTCCTTCTTGCCCCTTGCCACCTACTTTGCTATAATATAGGGAACAAGCACCTATCTATACCAAGGGCCATACAAGCATGCTGTGGTCCCGGCATAGCAGTAATAGAAGGAGGTTTTTCACATGGAAATGAATGACATGATTGAGCGCATCTACGAGCTTGCCGATAAAATGAAACAAGAAGGCCTGACAGCAGAGGAGCTGGAGGAGCAAAAGGAGCTCTACAAACGTTATTTGGCCAATATTCGTGGTCAACTAAAGGCACAGCTGGATAATATTGAGGTGGTGGATAAATCCCCCATCCAACTACACACATTGAACTAAGATGGTAAATTCTTTGCCCCAAGCCCTCACTGCGTCCATGATCGCCTATGAAGACGATTTTTTGCTCATTATTGACAAGCCGGCCGGCATGCTGGTGCATCCCACCGTCAGCCAATGGGACGGTACCCTGTACGACTTGGTGAAGGACTACTACGCTGCCAAAGGCATTAAGGCAGATATTCATCCTGTTTCCCGCCTGGATAAGAACACCTCCGGTCTGGTTATTTTTGCCAAGGAGCCCATCATCCAGTTTTGGTTAAGTCAGCAGGAAATAGTAAAGGAATATCTGGCCATCGCCCAAGGACATATTACGGAGCCCTATGGCATTATTACTGCCCCCATTGCCCGTAAGGAGGGCAGCATCATTGAGCGCTGTGTGGATTACGAGCGGGGTAAGGAAGCCAAAACCGCCTATGCCGTGCTAGGCTATTACGGGGGCAACACCCTTATTAAGCTCCAGCTTTTCACCGGCCGTACCCACCAGATTCGCGTGCATATGGCCCATCTAGGGCACCCTTTGGTAGACGATAATCTTTACGGCACACCCGGTCCCCAGTCCCGCCACGCCCTGCACGCCTATCGTTTAGCCTTTAAACACCCCGTAGGAGACTTCTGGTTAGAGATTACTCGCATTTTACCAGATGATTTACGAAAAATTCTATACTAATTCAGCAAATAGTGTGCTATAATTAAGATATAGAAATTGGATAACTCAGCCTGCGGGCTGATAATTAAGGAGGAATATTAATGCCTTTAGTAACTTCTACTGAAATGTTCAAAAAAGCTTACGAGGGTCACTATGCAGTTGGTGCCTTCAACGTTAATAACATGGAAATCATCCAAGGTATCGTGGCTGCTGCCCAAGCCGAAAAATCTCCGCTGATTCTGCAGGTTAGCGCTGGCGCTCGTAAATATGCCAACCACATTTACCTGATGAAACTGGTTGAGGCTGCTGTAGAGGACACTGGTTTGCCCATCTGCCTGCACCGGGTCCTTGGCGAAGAGTTTGATATTTGCAAGGCCTGCGTTGATTGCGGCTTTACCTCCGTTATGATTGACGGCAGCAAGCATCCCTTTGAAGAAAATATTGAAATTACCCGTCGTGTTGTTGAATACGCTCACGAGCGTGGTGTTGTAGTTGAAGCAGAGCTTGGCAAGCTGGCCGGCGTGGAAGACGCTGTAAAGGTTGCTGCCAAGGATGCTACCTACACTGACCCTGACCAAGCAGTAGAATTTGTAGAACGCACCGGCTGTGACTCCTTGGCTATTGCTATTGGCACCAGCCATGGCGCTTACAAGTTCAAGGGCAAACCGGAGCTGGATTTTGCTCGTCTGGAGAAGATTACCAACCTGCTGCCTGGCTATCCTTTGGTGCTCCATGGTGCTTCCACCGTTATTCCTGCCTTTGTTGAAGAATGCAACAAATATGGTGGCAAGCTGGATGGCGCTCAAGGCGTTCCCGAAGATATGCTGCTGCGTGCCGGCAAATTTGGCGTGTGCAAGATTAATATCGACACCGACCTGCGTCTGGCTATGACTGCTTCCATTCGAAAGCATTTCGTAGAAAATCCCGGAGATTTCGATCCTCGGCAATATCTGAAGCCTGCTCGTCAAGCAATCCAAGACATGCTTGCACACAAGATGCGCGACGTACTCAACAGCTCCAACAGACTGTAATTTGAGTAAAAAATTACCGCTACACTTTTTCAGTGTAGCGGATTTTTTTATGGAGAATAAAGCTCTACTCGCTATGACTATGGGCTCCTTTTCAGCCTGCACTGAGCTGGTACAGGCTATCCACCTTATCACAAAACTGGCGAATATCCACCTCGTGATAGGCTTTATAAAGCTGGGCAATTTGGCTGATGGGAACATGCCGCACTAAATCGTCAAAGCTCAGCCCCCTCTGCCACTGATAAAAGGCCACGGCCCAACCCGTCCAATATTCCTCACTGGTGGAGCTTACATAATTGGGCTTGATGCGCACCATGTTGATGCCATTACTGTCCAACACCTCATAGGCCAGCTCTTCACCTGATTTGGAGGTAATCTTTTCTATTTCCCGTTTGCAAAAGCATTTGGCCACACGGGAATTTACAAACAAATCAAAGAACTCGCTAATCTCGTATTTCAAATTGTACACCGCAAAATCAAGCATCCGTCCCAAAGCAATGCGAGCCTTGTCTAAATATACACGATCATAAGCATAGCTCATGTGCAATCACTCCTAGTTCAGCTTCTCCAATCACTTGCATTTGGTATCTCC
>CAMFZA010000081.1 GCA_946002345.1 uncultured Phascolarctobacterium sp.
GCCGGGGTGCGTGCCTTTGGGATCAATTTTGGCAAGCTGGGCTTTTTGGCAGAGATTGATTTGCCGGGCATTCGCAAGGCCATTAGCAAGCTAGCCCAGGGAAATTACACCATTGAGCGGCGTAAAATGCTGCAGGCCACTGTTATCAGGGAGGGGACGGTGCTGGAAACATCCCATGCCCTCAACGATTTCGTGCTGGCCAAGGGCATGTTTAGCAAGCTGGCCCACTTGCGCATGTACATCAATGGCAAGCCCTCCGGTCGCTATGCAGCGGATGGCCTGATTATTTCCACAGCCACTGGCTCCACGGCCTATTCCCTGTCCGCAGGGGGTCCCTTGGTGATGCCGGAGCTGGATGTGAGCGTAATCACCCCCGTGTGCGCTCATTCCCTGACGGCCAGAGCTTTGGTCATTCCCTTGTCCGACTGCATCGAGCTGAAGGCAGTGCCCGGTAGCGAGGAGATGATGCTGTCCTGTGATGGTGAAAACGTCATTGAGGTGCGGGACGACACCTTTGTGCGGATCGAAAAGAGTCCCTATACCATGAAGCTGATTCGTCTGACCAGTCGCGATTATTATCAGACCTGGCAGCAAAAGCTTATGCGCAATGTCTAATAAACAAGTTTTTTATAATGCAAAAGACGTAAAAAAGTAAAAAAAAGACCCTACATGCAAAAATCAAAGAGATAATCGATAACCATAAGATTGAAACCCAGGAGGATCTGGCCAGCGCCTTGCGGGGCGAGGGTATCGATGTAACCCAGGCCACTGTGTCCAGGGATATCAAGGAATTGATGCTAGTGAAGGTGCCGGATGCCAATGGTCACTATCATTATGCTTATCCCAAGGAGCACGGTATGATGCTTACCATGGAGCGCCTGGCGCGTACCTTCCACGATAGCATTGTCAGCGTTCGTGCCTCCGACAGTATGGTAGTTATTCGCTCCCTGCCCGGTACCGCGCAATCAGTGGCCTTTGCCCTGGATTATATGAAGTGGCCGGAAATTTTGGGTACTATTGCCGGTGACGATACTGTCTTTGTAGCTATGGAGAACAAGGAGGGCGTGGTGACACTGCTCAAGCGCCTGAAGGAATATCGCTAAGGCGGTGGAAAAATGCTACAATCATTGCATGTGCACAATTTTGCATTATTAGAGGATGCGCAGGCTGAATTTAAGCCGGGCTTTAATGTGTTTACCGGTGAAACAGGCGCCGGCAAATCCATTCTCATCGACGCTTTTAGCCTGGTTTTAGGAGGCAGGGCTTCCGTGGATTATGTTCGCAGTGGCACCGAAGGATTATGGGTGCAGGCTGTTTTTGATATCACAAACCAGGAGGACATCAAAAACATTCTGCGTCAGCAGGGCATTGAAGCGGAGGAGGATTTGTTCCTAAAAAGACAAATTAGCGCTGCCGGCAAAAGTCGGGCTCTCATCAACGGGGTACAGGTGCCCCTGACGGTGCTGAAGCAAATCGGTGCGGCCTTGGTGGATATCCACGGCCAGCACGAAAATCAGGCGCTACTAAAGCCTGAGGCAGCGCGGCTGGTGACGGACACCTTTGGTGGAGCTAGCCTGCAGGATGCGCTGGCTGCTTATAAAAAAGAATATGCTGTTTATGTGGAGGCTCAGGAGCAGCTGGCCCAGCTAGAGCAGGACAATCAGGAGCAGGATTTGCTCATGGACCGCTATACTTGGGAAGTCAACGAAATTACCAATGCCAATTTAGTGGTGGGTGAGGAGGAGTCCCTGGAGGAGGAAGCCCGCCTGCTGCAAAATAGCGAAAGAATCATTAAGTCCGTGAATGCTGCCTATAGCCAGTTGGACGAGGAGGATGCGGTGCTTTCTCGCTTGGCAAGAGTGCGGGACGAGCTGCTTTATGCTGCCCGTTATGATGGTCGCCTAACTGCCTTGGCCGAGGCGGTGGACAGCGCCTGGATTAATCTGGATGATTGTCGCGGGGAGCTGGCGGACTATTTAAGCCGCAGCGACTTTAACGAGGAGCGGTCCGTGCAGGTGCAGGAGCGCTTGGACACCATTTATCGCCTGCAGAAAAAGTATGGGGGCAGCACGGAAGCGGTGCTATCCTATTTGGAGACTACTCAAGGCAAGCTGGCCCAGTTGCAAAATATCGGTGCTGCTCTAGAGCAGGCCCGGAAAAGGGTGGCCCAATCCACCCAGGTTCTTACCAAGGCTGCATCAGTGCTGACCGAGGTGAGAAGGCGCAGTGGGGCCTTGTTAGGCAAAAGCATTACAGCCCATATTCATGATTTGGCCATGCCCAATGGTAGCTTTGCCATAGATCTTGCTCCTCTGGAGCGCTTTACACCTACGGGCAGGGATGCGGTGCGCTTTTTGTTCAGCGGCAACCTGGGCGAGCCCCTCAATGATTTGGAGAAGGTGGCCTCCGGCGGCGAGCTGAGCCGCATTGCTTTGGCTATGAAGACGGTGCTCATGGACAGGGCCCAGGTGCCTACCATGGTCTTCGATGAAATCGACACCGGTGTGGGCGGCATAACGGCGCAAAAAATGGCAGAAAAAATTGCTGCCATCGCTACGGTGGGGCAGGTGCTGTGCATTACCCACCTGCCGCAAATCGCAGCCTTTGCCGATAACCATATTTATATTGAAAAGAAGAGCTCCGAGGGGCGCACAGCCACCAGCCTGAGTGTGCTGGATTACAATGGTCGTTTACAGGAGCTGGTGCGCATGACCGCCGGCGCGACCACCTCCCGGGCCGCCTTGGAAAGCGCCACGGAGCTGCTTATGGCTGCGGATGCAGTGAAGGCTAGCTTGAAGAAAAAATAAAACACCAGTATTGAGGTGAAAGCTAAATGTTAAAGAAATTTCATGAAGCTGCTCTGGATGAAATTTATGTGGAAGGCAGCAATGAAGAGGTTTTTAGTGGGCGTTTGTTAAAGGTGCAGCGTGACCATGTTACCCTACCCAATGGCGGCGACACCACCAGAGAATATATTCGCCATCCCGGTGCCGTGGCCATTGTTCCCGTGCTGGAGGATGGGCGTGTGGTTTTAGTAAAGCAGTGCCGCTATCCCTTGGGCACCCTGCTGTGGGAAATTCCCGCAGGCAAGCTGGACCACGGCGAGGCCGAGGACAAGCTGGAGTGCGCCAAGCGGGAGTTAAGCGAGGAAACCGGCTATGCGGCCGCAGGCTGGCAGCACCTTTTGAGTATCGCTACCACTCCGGGCTTTTCTGACGAAATCATCCATTTATACAAGGCTTGGGACCTAAAAAAATACGCTCAACATACCGATGAGGATGAATTCATCGGCGTGCAGGCCTTCACTCCGGCAGAGCTGAAGAGGATGGTGGCCGCGGGAGAGCTGTATGACAGCAAATCCCTGTGTGCCCTGTATGCGGCAGGTATTTTATAAGATGACTCCTGGGAAATATACTTCCTATGTGATTTTGGCCTTGGCGGTGTTCTTTTTATCCACCTCCGGTATTTTTGCCAAGGTGGCCCATGCACCCTCGGGCATTATCGCTTTTTATCGTTTATTAGTGGCAGCAGTGGCTTTGCTGCCTTTACTTTTATGCAAGCGGGAAAATCGCCAGCAGCTTGCTCGTTTGCCCCGCAAGCAGCTGGGCATGGGGGTGCTTTCGGGCTTTATTTTGGCAGTGCATTATGTGCTGTGGTTTGAATCCTTAAAATACACTTCTGTAGCCAGCTCCGTGGTGCTGGTAACCTTGCAGCCCTTGTTCACCATTTTAGGCAGCTATCTTTTGTGGCAGGAGCGCTGCAGCAGGGGAGGCCTGCTGGGATGCTTACTAGCCATCGCCGGTAGCATTATCATCGGCTGGGGTGATTTTGCCGTGAGCTGGGG
Source organism: uncultured Phascolarctobacterium sp. (assembly GCA_946002345.1). GTDB lineage: Bacteria > Bacillota > Negativicutes > Acidaminococcales > Acidaminococcaceae > Phascolarctobacterium_A. The sequence goes on from CAMFZA010000081.1 coordinate 3,845, forward strand.
CGCCTTTGTAGGCGATGTGATGGCCTTGGCGGCAGCGGCGGTTATTGCCGGCTATTTTCTCATTGGTCAGCAGGTGCGGCGCAGCTTGGGTGTTATTCCCTATTCCGTGCTGGGCTACAGCAGCGGCGCTTTTTTCTTGGGCCTGTATAGCCTTGGCTGTGGTGCTGCTTTTACTGGCTACAGTGAGCAAACCTGGCTCTGCTTTTTGGGTCTGGCCTTGATTTCTACCATTTTAGGTCAGCTTATTTTCAATTGGTTGCTCAAATGGCTCAGTGCTACGGTGATTTCCATGAGCATTTTGGGCGAGACCGTGGGTACCTGCTTTTTAGGCTATGTACTGCTGGGCGAAACCATTACCCTGCAGCAGCTTGTGGGTATTGGGGGCATCCTTCTTGGCATCGGCATTTTTCTCTACCAAAAGGACAGATAGCATTATTGAATGCGAATTATTTAGCTCTCTTTATGCAAAATGTTCGATTGGCTCTGAATATTCGTCGCAGGATATTGGACAAATAGGGGAAATGTGTTAAAATATATACGAAACTGTAAGTAATCACCTCGAAATACAATTCGATTATTGGACTGGAGGCTGTGTATATGAGTAGTATCAGAAGAATCTATGTGGAGAAGAAGGACGCCTTTGCCGTGGAAGCCCATGGCTTGCTGGCAGATTTGCGCAATAATTTGGGAATGGGCGCACTGGAAAACATCCGCATTATTAATCGTTATGATGTGATGGGCTTGAGCGATGAGGAGTTTGCCATGGCCAAGGCTTTGGTATTGTCCGAGCCCCCTGTGGACACCGTTGTGGAGGAAAAGCTGGAGCTGGCAGCAGGGGAAGTGGCCTTTGCTGTGGAGCTGTTGCCCGGCCAATATGACCAGCGTGAGGATTTTGCCGAGCAATGCATTCAGCTGATTACCCAAAAGGAGCGCCCCATGGTGGCTGCTGCCAAGGTTTATGTTTTGGCAGGCCAGCTTACTGCCGAGGATGTGGAAAAAATCAAGGCTTATTGCATTAACCCCATCGAAGCTCGTGAAGCAGAGCAGGCAAAGCCGGAAACCTTGATCAGCACCTGCGAGGAGCCGGAAAAGGTAAAGAGTGTAGCAGGCTTCTTGACCATGACTAAGGATGAGGCCGAAGCACTGCGTAAGGAAATGGGCCTGGCCATGAGCCTTGAGGATTTGCTCTGGTGCCAAAAGTATTTTAATGAAGAGCATCGTGAGCCCACCATTACAGAAATTCGCGTGCTGGATACTTATTGGTCCGACCATTGCCGTCACACTACCTTTATGACCCAAATCGAGGATGTGGACATCGTTCCCGGTACCTTCACTAAGCCCGTACAGGAGGCTTATGATAAATATATGGCTGCTCGTGATGCTGTATATGGCGAAAATACCGAGCGTCCTGTAACCTTGATGGATATTGCTGTTATCGGCATGAAGAAGCTGCGCAAGGAGGGCAAGCTGGAGGATTTGGACCAATCTGAGGAAATCAATGCTTGCTCCATTGTGGTGCCTATCGAGGTGGATGGCAAAACCGAGGATTGGCTGGTGATGTTCAAGAACGAAACCCACAACCATCCGACGGAAATTGAGCCCTTCGGCGGCGCTGCTACCTGCTTGGGCGGTGCGATTCGTGACCCGTTGTCCGGTCGTTCCTATGTATACCAGGCTATGCGCGTAACCGGCTGTGCTGACCCCCGCACTCCCGTAAGCGAAACCTTGCCGGGCAAGCTGCCCCAACGCAAGATTACTATTGGCGCTGCTGCAGGCTACAGCTCCTATGGCAACCAAATTGGCTTGGCAACTGGCCATGTACAGGAGTATTATCATGATAAATTTGTAGCTAAGCGTATGGAAATTGGCGGCGTTATGGGTGCTGCTCCCCGCAGTGCTGTGCGCCGTGAGCGTCCTACTGCTGGTGATATCGTTATTCTTTTAGGCGGCAAAACCGGTCGTGACGGCTGCGGCGGTGCTACTGGCTCTTCCAAGGAGCATACTGTGGACTCCTTGATGAGCTGCGGTGCTGAGGTGCAAAAGGGTAATCCTCCCACCGAGCGCAAGATCCAACGCTTGTTCCGCAATCTGGCCGTGACTGCTATGATTAAACGCTGCAATGACTTTGGCGCCGGCGGTGTTTCCGTTGCTATTGGCGAGCTGACTGATGGCCTTGTTATCGATTTGGACAAGGTGCCCAAGAAGTACGAGGGCCTGGATGGCACTGAACTGGCTATTTCTGAATCTCAGGAGCGCATGGCGGTGGTAATTGAAGCCGTTAACCGTGACGCCTTTATTAAATATGCTGATGAAGAAAACTTGGAGGCTACGGTGGTGGCTGAGGTTACAGAGGAGCCGCGTCTGGTAATGTTCTGGCGTGGGGACAAGATTGTGGACCTGTCCCGTGCTTTCCTCGATACCAACGGCGTTGCTCAGCACACCAATGTAACTGTGGCTGAGGAAAAGGCCGATAATGTTTTTGAGCAGGTACCTGCTGAGGTTGCTGCTGCTGCTAATTTGGAGACTGCTTGGCTGGCTAACTTGGGCCGTTTGAATGTGTGCAGTGAAAAGGGCCTGTCCGAGCGCTTTGACAGCACTATTGGCCGTGGCACTGTGCTGATGCCCTTTGGTGGCAAAACTCAGCTTACTCCGGCTGAGGGCATGGTGGGCCGCATCCCTGTGCTGCATGGCAATACTACGGCTGCCAGCGTTATGGCCTGTGGTTATAATCCGGCAGTGGCTTGCTGGAGCCCCTTCCATGGTGCCATGTATGCTGTAACTGAGTCCGTGGTGCGCGCCACTGCTTTGGGTGCCGACCCGGCTAAGCTGCGCCTGACTCTGCAGGAGTATTTCCCCAAGCTGCACGATTCCACCAGCTGGGGTCAACCCTTTAGCGCTCTTTTAGGTGCCTTCACTACCTTGGATGCTTTGGAGCTGCCTGCCATCGGTGGCAAGGACTCCATGAGCGGCACCTTTATGGATAAGACTGTTCCGCCCACTCTGGTTTCCTTTGCTGTGGGTGTTATCGATGGTGATAAGGCTGTTTCTGCTGAGTTCAAGGCAGCAGGGGATGAGGTCATCTTCCTGTCCTGCCCGAGGGACAATGCAGAGGTGTTGGATTTCGCCGCTTTGCGGAAGAATTTGACCGCTGTGCATGCTGCTATGGAGGCAGGCAAGATTGAGGCTGCTGCTGCTGTGAAAGAGGGTGGCATTGCTGCTTTAGTAACCACAATGGCCATGGGGAACGAGCTGGGCTTTGTGTTTATTACGCCCTTCCATGATCCGGATAGCCTCTTTACTTTGCAACCGGGCGGCATTGTACTGGAGCTGGCTGCTGGCGTGGACCCGGTGGAGCTTTTCGCAGGCTTGGATTATATGGTGCTGGGCCACACTACTGCAGTTGCAGGTATTGCTATTAACGATACTGTGATTGCTGCGGAGAAGGCTTTGGCTGCTTACCGGGAGCCCCTGCAAAAGATTTTCCCGGACAGCCTGCCCGCTGTGGAGGAGCCTGCTGATATCAACATGCCCCTGTACAC
>CAMFZA010000082.1 GCA_946002345.1 uncultured Phascolarctobacterium sp.
GCTGCCCAAGGGAGTATATGCTAAGGATATTATTCTGCATATTATCGGAGATTTGGGCGCTGATTATGGTGTTTATAAAGCAGTGGAATTTGCTGGCCCGGTTATCAAAGAACTGAGCGTTTCTGAAAGAATGTGCATGTGTAATCTGACTACGGAAATGGGCTGCAAGGCATCTTATATCCAGCCTGACGAGATTACTATGGAGTACCTAAATACTCACGTTACTCGTCCCTACACGATTTATCATACGGATGAGGATTTTGTTTATGCGGAGGAGTTGACCTATGATGTGAGCACAATAATGCCCCAGGTTGCTGCTCCTCATAGCGTGGATAATGTTTTTGAGCTGGAGGATTATGCGGGTACTGTTATTGATGAGGCCTATTTAGGCTCCTGTACTGGCGGCCGCTTGGAGGATATTGCTGTTGCAGCAAAAATTCTCGCAGGCAAGCATCTGCCCAAAGCCTGTCGCATGATTGTTAACCCTGCTTCGAAAAAGGTTATGGAAGAGGCCATGGCTTTAGGCTATATTAAAGCGCTGATGGACGCGGGAGCCTGCATTACGGCTCCCGGCTGCGGCGCCTGCCTGGGCGTGCATCAGGGAATGCTTACTGCTGGCGAAGTGTGCATTAGCTCTACCAACCGCAACTTTCCGGGACGGATGGGCCATGTGGAAGCGCAAATCTTTCTTGCGTCACCTGCGGCGGTGGCTGCCAGCGCTTTGAACGGAAAAATTACTGACCCGACGTCTTACTTGGAGGATTGATTATGGAGACTAGATTTGCAGGCACAGCGTTTGTTTTTGGTAAAAATATTGATACAGACCAGATTTATCCAGGCCGCTTTGTAGAGCTTACTGAGGTGGAGGATATTAAAAAATATGCCATGTATGGTGCGGATGAGGACTTTACGAAGAAATTCGTAGCTGGTGATATTATCGTGGCGGATACTAATTTTGGTTGTGGCTCCAGCCGTGAGCATGCAGCGATTACCTTAAAGGCTGTAGGCGTGGGTGCTGTAATTGCTGAATCCTTCGGACGCATTTTTTTCCGCAACGCTATTAACCTTGGCATTCCGGCCATTGTGTGCAAGGGTATCGCCGGAAATGTGGCAGACGGTGATAGGTTGAGCGTTGATTTGGGTAGTGGCGAGATTAAAAACCTGACCAGTGGCAAGAGCTTGCAAGCGGTGCCCATGTCTCCCTATATTATGAATATTTTGGAGCATGGTGGGATTAAGCCCATGCTGAAGTAGGAGCAGGAAAAGCAAAGAGTACTTTAAACTAATGGCAGTGGCGTTGTTTTTGCTTGCCAAGGTCGTATTTTTCTTAAAAAATACTTGCCAAAATCTTTAATCTATGGTAGTATATATACCTGTCAGACACCTGACATTGGCCCGGTGGTTCAGTTGGTTAGAATGCCGCCCTGTCACGGCGGAGGTCGTGGGTTCGAGTCCCATCCGGGTCGCCAATGCGGAAATAGCTCAGTGGTAGAGCACCTCCTTGCCAAGGAGGGGGTCGCGAGTTCGAATCTCGTTTTCCGCTCCATAGGGGTATAGTTCAATGGTAGAGCACCGGTCTCCAAAACCGTCGATCTGGGTTCGAGTCCTAGTACCCCTGCCATTAAAAAATTAGCCTAAGAACATTAATCTTGTTCTTGGGCTTTATTTTTTTGCAAGCATCGCTTTTGGGCTACCTTTTCCGCGGAAAAGGTGCTATAATTTAAAAGACAAATTGGTATTTAATTGTCATGTTGTTATGAACTAAATTACCATAGAATTGAAGGTGTTTGCGAATGATTAATGAAGCTAGATTGTTAAATGAATTTATTGAGCTGGTTAGCGTTCCCTGCCCCAGCAAGGACGAGAAGGCGGAAGCAGAGCTGATCATGGCCAAGCTACGTGAGCTGGGCCTGGAGCCCGTCATGGACAAGGCTCACGAAAAAACAGGGGGCACCTGCGGCAATGTGTGGGCCTATGTAAAGGGCACTGTGGCCGATGCACCCACGCTGCTTTTCGAAGCGCATATGGACTCTGTAGCACCCACCACTGGCACCAAGGTTGTGCGCAAGGATGGTGTGCTCTATAGCGATGGCACCACTACCTTAGGCGGTGATGACAAGGTGGGCGTGGCCGGTATGCTGGAGGCAGTGCGTGCCCTTAAGGAGGACGGTGTGGCGCACGGTGATATCCAGCTGCTCTTTACCATCAGCGAGGAAATTGGCTGTTTGGGCGTAGTAAATCTGCATAAGTCTTGGATTAAGGCTGATTATGGCTATTGCATGGATATCGGTGGCAATATGGGCGAAATCACCTATGCTGCTCCCAAGCTTTACGATATTTACGTTACGGTAAAGGGCAAGGCTGCCCATGCAGGCATTGCTCCGGAAGAAGGCGTAAACGCTATTATGCTTGCTGCGGATGCACTGAGTAAGCTGCCCGCCTATGGCCGTATTGATGAAGAAACCACCTTTAATATTGGCGTTTTCAATGCTGGCATTGGCACCAACATCGTTTGTCCCGAAGCTAAATTTGTTATCGACATGCGTTCTTTGAATGTACCAAAGCTAGAAAAGCTCAAGGACGACACCATTGCCCTGATTAAAGAGACAGTTGAGACTGGCAAGGGCCAGGTGGAGTTTGAGGTGGTAGAGGGCTGCCCGGCAGTGGAGCTTTCCAAGGACCATCCCTGCATTGAGCTGGCTAAGCGTTCTGCGGAGCGCTTGGGCTTTAAGGTGGAGCTCAAGACCACCGGCGGCTGCAGCGATGGCAACTATCTTTGCGGCTATGGCCTGCCCTGTGGCCTTTTGGCAACGGGCATGAGTAATGTGCATACTACGGAAGAATATTTGAAGGAAAGCGATTTGTACGACACTGCCCGCTGGATTTATGAAACCGTGAAGATGGCAGCGGAATAATAAGAGGTGACTTATGAAATTATATTCTTGGAATGTAAACGGCCTCAGGGCTTGCATGAATAAGGGCTTTGCAGACTTTTTGGCAGCTGCGGACCCGGACGTGATTTGCCTGCAGGAAACGAAAATGCAGCGCGAGCAGGCGACTTTTGATTTCCCAGGCTACGAGGAGTATTGGAACAGCGCGGAGAAAAAGGGTTACAGCGGCACTGCTATTTTTACCAAGCAAGCGCCCTTAAATGTAACCTATGATTTGGGCATCGAGGAGCATGACAAGGAGGGCCGCGTGATTACGGCGGAATATCCGGATTTTTTCCTGGTGACCGTTTATACACCTAATTCCCAACGGGAGCTGGCTCGCTTGGACTACCGTATGGAGTGGGAGGAGGTCTTTTTGGCCTACCTGCAAAAGCTTGATGCCATCAAGCCAGTAGTGGTATGCGGTGATTTGAACGTGGCAGCGGAGGAAATCGACCTCAAGAATCCCAAAACCAATCGCATGAACGCTGGCTTTACGGACCAGGAGCGGGAAAAGTTCCGCATTTTGAAGGCAGCAGGTTTTGTGGATACCTTCCGCTATCTGCATCCGGAAGAGGTAAAGTACAGCTGGTGGAGCTATATGTTTAAAGCCCGCGAAAAGAATGCTGGTTGGCGTATTGACTATTTCGTAGTTTCCGAGCGCATTAAGGAGAAGGTAAAGAGCGCCGAGATTCACAACGATATTTTTGGCAGCGATCATTGCCCGGTGAGCATTGAGCTAGAGTTTTAAAATTTGCCATATTCTCATGCTTGACGAATCCCTAGCAAAGTTCTATAATTAAAATAACTTCATAAGGTGAACCTTTGGGGCAGGGTGAGATTCCCTACCGGCGGTATAGTCCGCGAGCCTTTGGGCATGAGCAGGTGTGATTCCTGCACCGACAGTATAGTCTGGATGAGAAAAGGTGGCTAATTTGTATCTAACCGCACGGGCTCCTTAGGTCTAGTGCGGTTTTCTTATGGCGCCTTAAATTACTCAATTGAAGTTAGAAGGTGATTAATGTGACGGATGAACAATATATGCAGCGGGCTTTAGCATTGGCGCTGGAGGCCGAGGGCAACACCAGCCCCAACCCCATGGTGGGCTGCGTCATCGTTGATGACGAGGGCAATATTGTGGGTGAGGGCTATCACCACAAGGCTGGCGAGCCCCACGCGGAGGTTAATGCGCTGGCCGAGGCGAAGCATTTAGCCCGTGGCGCCACCGCCTATGTTACCCTGGAGCCCTGTGCTCATTTTGGTCGCACGGGCCCCTGCTGTGTGGCCTTGGCTAGAGCAGGCATTAAAAAGGTGGTGGTGGCCTGTACGGACCCCAACCCCAAGGTGGCAGGCCAAGGCTTGGAATACCTACGTTTGCAGGGCATTGAGGTGGTCACCGGTGTATGCGAGCAGGAGGCACTGCGGTTGAACGAGCGCTTCTTTACCTGGATTAGCAAGGAGCGCCCCTTTATTACTCTGAAATACTCTATGACACTGTATGGTAAAATTGCTGCCCGCACCGGTGATAGCAAGTGGATTACAGGGGAGGAGGCTCGCACCTTTGCCCACAGACTGCGGCGGCAGCATGACGCCATTTTAGTAGGCATTGGCACGGTGCTGGCCGACGACCCGGAGTTGACCTGCCGCATGGTGCAGGGTAAAAATCCCCTGCGGGTGGTGTTGGATAGTCAGCTGCGCATCTCCCTAATGGCTACGGTGCTCAATCCTGCAGCGGATACAATTATCATTACGAGCCTTGAAGCCGACGCCGTGAAGGCGGTGGCGCTATAGGCTCGGCCCAATGTGGTGGGTGTTCGCTTGCCCTTGGATAAGGGGCGTCTACCCATTGATTTAATAGTAACCGTTCTGGCCCAGCGGGGAATTACCAGCCTTTTGGTAGAAGGTGGCAGTGCGGTGCTAGGTGCCTTTAAAGATGCAGGCTTTGGCGACAGAGTGTATGCGTTTATCGCTCCTAAGCTTGTTGGTGGCAGCCAAGGCTTTACGCCCATCGGTGGCGTGGGCTGCGATTATATCGAGGACAGCTGGAAGCTGGACGAGGTGGAATACAAGCTGCTAGGACAAGATTTAATGATTACAGGTTTAGTGCGGAAGGAGGATGCCTGATGTTTACTGGTTTGGTGGCCGAGCTGGGTACTGTGCAGCGACTGGCGCGGCAGGGCAGCTCCTATCACCTGACGGTGGGTGCCAAGAAGGTGCTGGACAATCTCAAAATTGGCGACAGTGTGGCTGTGAATGGTGCCTGCCTCACCGTAGTACGCATGGATGAGGGCGGCTTTACGGCCGATGTGATGCCTGAAACGGTGCGCCTCACCAATATTGGCAGCCTGCAGCCGGGCTCCAAGGTTAATTTGGAGCGTACCTTGCGGCTGTGCGATGGCCTAGATGGGCACATTGTCAGCGGCCATGTGGAGGGCTTGGGCACCATTAGCGAGCAGCGCCCTGAGGGCATTGCTGTGGTGGTAACCATTGCCACGCCCCCGGAGCTTTTGAAATATATCATTAAAAAGGGCAGTATTGCCATTGATGGCATTAGCCTGACTGTAACGGAGGTTACGGATACCAGCTTTTCCGTATCGCTGATTCCCCACACGGCCAAGGAAACGACCCTTGGCTTTAAAAAGGTGGGCGACAGCGTCAATCTAGAAACGGATATCCTGGGTAAATATGTGGAGCGCATGCTGACTTGGAATAAACAAACCCAAGCTGGCAAAGCGGACACTTTAAATATGCAGACGCTATTGGAAAATGGCTTTGTATGAGGTGAAGTAAATGGAATTTAAGTATAACACTATTGAAGAAGCTATTGCAGCCATTAAGGCTGGCAAAATGGTGCTGGTTACCGATGATGAGGATCGCGAAAATGAGGGCGATTTGATTATGGCGGCGGAGCTTTGCACCCCCGAGGCCATCAACTTTATGGCCAAGGAAGCCCGTGGACTGATTTGTATGCCGGCTTCCGGTGAGATTATGGACAAGCTGCAGTTTGGTGCCATGGTGAGCAAAAATACCGATAATCACGAAACTGCCTTTTCCGTTTCCATTGACCATGTGGATACCACTACGGGTATTTCCGCCTACGAGCGTGCCTATACCATGCAAAAATGCGCTGAGGAGGGTGCTCAGCCGGGAGATTTTCGTCGTCCGGGACATGTTTTCCCCCTGCGTGCTCGGGAAGGCGGCGTGTTGGTGCGTACCGGTCATACAGAAACTACGGTGGATTTGTGCAAGTTGGCAGGCTTGAAGCCTGTGGGCATTTGCTGCGAGATTATGAATGATGATGGTCATATGGCGCGTACTCCCGATTTAATCGAGTTTGCCAAAAAGCATGGTTTGGTGTTCATCACCGTGGCTGATTTGGTGGCCTATCGCAAGTCCCACGAAAAGATGGTGCATCGGGTGGCCGAGGCAGCACTGCCCTCCAAGTACGGCACCTTCCGCATTATCGCCTACGAAAATGATTTGGATGATTTGTGCCATGTGGCCATTGTGAAGGGTGATGTGGCAGGAAAAAAGGATGTGTTGGTGCGTGTGCATAGCGAGTGCCTTACCGGCGATGCCTTTGGCAGTCTGCGCTGCGACTGTGGCGACCAACTGGCCACCGCTCTGCGCATGATCGAGAAGGAGGGCTGCGGTGCCGTGGTGTATATGCGTCAGGAGGGCCGTGGCATTGGCTTGGCTAACAAGATTCGCGCTTATGCCTTGCAGGACACTGGTCTGGATACTGTAGAGGCCAATGTACGCTTGGGCTTTGCGCCTGATTTGCGGGATTACGGCCTGGGGGCGCAGATTTTGTCGGATCTTGGGCTGACCAGCATTCGCCTCATTACCAATAATCCGGCGAAGCGCATTGGGTTGAGCGGCTATGGTATCACTATTACGGATCGGGTGCCCATTATTATGGAGCCCAATGAGTTTAATGAGCATTATTTGGATGTTAAGGAAGAGAAGATGGGGCATAAGCTGCATGCCTGTGGCTGTGGCTGACATTGATTAGTTTATTGAGCTGATTGGTTTCTTTAATTTTTCGTTTTTTATATTATTATTTAATCGTATTCCTTTTATTTAAAAATATTCGTTAGATTAGTGCTATTCGTGTTCTTTTTTTCTTTTAACACGAATCCCTCGAATCCCTCGAATTTATAATTATTCGTTAGATTAGTGCTATTCGTGTTCTTTTTTCTCTAACACGAATCCCTCGAATCCCCCGAATAGTTTTTAATGCTACTGATTTGAATCTTCTTTTCTAACGCGCTTCACGGTATGCTTGATCTTACCGATAAAAAAGTTGATTTCCAGTGAAGATTCGGTCTCTGAGGTCTGTAGGTCTGGCATCACGATGTCGGTGAGCACATCTCCGAAGTGCTTCATCTTCGAAGCTT
>CAMFZA010000083.1 GCA_946002345.1 uncultured Phascolarctobacterium sp.
TCGATTTTTGGGCTTGTGGCTATCTTTGCTAAGCTGTTTGTGGGTGGTGGTCTGCTCTTTTTGGATTTGTTTCATGAGGGCAATATTGGTCTGATGAAGGCCGTGGAGCGCTTCGACTTTACCAGGGGCTTTAAGTTCAGCACTTATGCTACCTGGTGGATTCGTCAGGCTATTTCCAGGGCCTTGGCAGACCACGCCCGGACCATTCGTATTCCCGTGCATATGGTGGATACCATTAACAAGTTCAACAAGATTAGAAAAGAGCTCACTGCCACCTTGGGCAGGGAGCCTAAGCTAAAGGAAATCGCTGCAGCCATGGAAATTCCCTACCAAAAGGCTGTGGAAATTGAGGAGTATTCTCGCGATACTACTTCACTGGATATTTCTGTTAACGATGAGGGTGACACCTCCATGGGCGACCTCATCGGTGATGACAAGGCGATTTCGCCGGAGGCAGCAGCGGCCCAGGCTATGCTGCGCCAGCACATTGAGGAGGCCTTAGAGGAGCTCAATCCTAAGGAGCAGGAGGTGCTGCGCTTGCGCTTTGGCCTGAACGATGGCCGCGAGCGTACCTTGGATGAGATTGGTAAAAAGTTTGGCGTTACCCGTGAGCGCATTCGCCAAATTGAGGCCAAGGCCTTGAAAAAGCTGCGTTCTCCCAAGCATAGAAAAAAACTGCAGGGCTACGACCTGCAGTGATAGAGCTAAAAAAGCAGAGTGGATATGGAAGGCATCTGCTCTGCTTTTTGCATATGCCATTGTTGCGAAAATATAATTATTAATGTAAAATAATAACATCAATATTGCATAGATATAGCAGCGTGCATGCTGAATAGAGCTAGCTGGTCATACTGGAAAGGAGTGATAGTGTGACGAGTTTAAATACTGACACCTTTTTGAATGTGAGTCTGTTGCTGTTTTCTTCGCTAGTGACGGCCTTCATCCTCTTTGGCCTGTACATGAGTCGCATCCGCAAGCCCTTCTTTTTACGCAAAATGTATGTGCTTTTGCTGGGGCAAATTATCATGCAGCTGGGCGAAGCGGGCATTTGGTATTGGAATGGTTCTCCTGCAAAGGCTTGGCCGATAAAGTTCTGCTGCTTTTTGTCCTTTGGTTGGGGCCTAGTGGTGACGGCTCTCTTCGTCAACTGCTTTATGGACCTTTTAGAGCGACGGGGGCAGGTATCCAAAAAGCCCTTAAATGTGTTAAACACAATTTGTGGCCTAGGCTTTGTCTTTTCGGCCCTGTCCATATTTAATGGCGCTTTTTTTACTGTGGATATAAACGGCTATTTTCGTAATGGACCCTATGCTGCTTGGGTGGAATATATAGATATAGCGAATTTCCTGCTTATGTTGGGCATCGCCGTTTATCATCGTCAGCGTATGAGCTCCAAGGGCTATGGGATGTTATTAGCCTATAGTATGCTGCATCTAGGGGGCATGCTGATGGTGGATGTTTGGTATCCTACGCCCTTTTATTTGGCGTCCACGCTGGCCTTGATTGTCCTTTGTAATTTTTTATACGAGGCAGTAGAAGAAGAGTATTTGCAAAAGGAAAAGGAACTGATGGAAAGCCGCATCACCTTGATGATTAGCCAGATTCAGCCCCATTTTCTCTATAATTCGTTGAACTCCATTTATCATTTGTGCGACATGGATGCCAAGCTGGCCCAGCAGGCCATTGGCGATTTTTCGGAATATCTGCACCATGTTTTAAGCTCGCTGAAGCGCACAACGCCAGTGCTCTTTGAGCAAGAGCTGCACAACGTTAAGGCCTATTTGCAGCTAGAGCAGCTGCGCTTTGATGATTTGAAGATTGTGTACCGGATTGAGGCCAGCAATTTTTTTGTGCCGGCCCTATCGGTGCAGCCCTTGGTGGAAAACGCTGTGAAGCATGGCATTTGTGGCAAGGAGGACGGGGGCACGTTAGTGCTGTCTACAAGGGAAAAAGAGGACTGCTTTGAGATCATTGTGGAGGATGATGGCATAGGCTTTGATGTGGCCACCCTGCCCAATGATGGGGAAAAGCATCTGGGAGTACAAAATGTTCGGAGCAGGCTGGAGGCTATGATGGGTGGCAGCCTAAATATTATTAGTACGCCGGGAATAGGCACTACGGCGATTATTCGCGTGCCCAAGGAGGGAAGCAAGTGATTATATTGGCAGTGGATGATGAAAAGCTGGCTTTGGAGGGACTGCTAAAGTCCATTCGGGAGGCGGAGCCAGGTGCAGAGGTAGTTGGCTTTCGCAAGCCTTCCGAGGCTATGGAATATTTTAAGGAGCATACTTGTGATGTAGTGTTTTTGGATATCCAAATGCGTGGCGTAAACGGTGTCAATCTGGCCAAGGAAATGAAGCTGTTGCGGCCTGAGGTAAATGTTATATTCGCAACCGGTTATCTTGACTATATGGGCGAAGCGTTTTCCCTGCATGCCAGTGGTTATATAGTCAAGCCCATCACGACACCCAAGGTGCGGGCGGAGCTGGATGATTTGCGCCACCCTGTGCAGGAGGCCTCTCCTTGCAGAGTTACGATTTATACCTTTGGCAATTTTGAAGTGATGCTGGATGGTAAGCCCGTGGTTTTTAAATACGAAAGAACTAAGGAAATGCTGGCCTATTTGGTGGATAGGCACGGCGCTTTTTGCAGCAATGGCGAGATAATGACGGCGCTGTGGGAGGACGAGCGGCGTACCAGCTATTTGGGCAATCTGAAAAAGGATTTGCTGGACACGCTGCGGGAACATAATTGCGCTGATGTTGTGGAAACAGGCTGGAATAAGCTGCGGGTGGTGCCGGAAAAGGTGTCCTGTGATTACTACGATTGGTACGAGGGCAAGCCCAATGCTATCAACAGGTATATGGGTGAATATATGGCTCAGTATAGCTGGGCGGAAATGACTAATGCAAAATTATTTGGGGAGCAGAAAAATGTGTGACACTTTTATGATGCTTTGGGTGGTAAAATAAGAGGGATAGAACGTAGAAACTCCCACAATTACTGCCTAACACCATATAGAGCTATTAGCACGTTTTTCTGTCAACGTGTTTATAGATATTGTGCACCCCACAAGACATAAGGCCAGCGAGCAATCGCTGGCCTTGTGTTTTATGCCTTATTATTCTAGAATTTCCATTCGAAGGTTGCTTTGCCGTAAATGCTGGAGCCGCCCTTACGATAGATGTCGCTGCCAAGGGTGAGGCCCACATCGAGGCGGTTGGGAGTCTTAAAGATGACGCCGGCGGCGATACTCATGCTGTCGCGGCCATAGGTTTCGGCTTTGTCAGTGATCGTTACGCCGGGGAGGTCGGTCAGCTGGTAGCTAGTGCTACCGTTGTCGCTCAAGAGCTCGTGGTTCCAAGCTACGCTGGCGTGGGATTGCCAGTTGGTGCTGTCGTAGCTGTCGAGAGCTTTGGGCTTGGTAGTCAAACGATAGCCTAATTGAGTGCGTAGGGAGTCGTAGGTTGCGCTTTCCAGATTGGTGCGGATAGCGTCGCCGTCCTCATGCACGCTGGGACGATGAGCGAAGCTGTAGTCCAATGCTGCGAAGGGACCACTTTGCATTACGCCATGCTCTTTGGTTAGAGCAGTGCCTAAGCTCAAACTGACGCTGTAGCCATTCCAGTCGGCGTCGGCTGTGCCGACGTAGCCGCCAATGGCTATGTTGCGGTGGCTGCGCATTTGCTCAAGTCCGAGGCGGGCGCTGCCAAATACGGACCAACCGTTCCAATCTACGGGGGCGTAGGTGGCTTGGGTGCCGAGGTAGAGCCCCTCACCCTTGATGCGGCTGCCAGCTTCACTGGTGCTTTGATGGTTCAGCGCTGCATGATAGCCATGGGTGAGGCCGTTGTCAAGCGTACGCTCCATGGCACCAATCACACCGCTGTTGTGATTGGTGTAGCCGCGTGCGCCGCTGTGTTGGTCGGTGTAAGCGCTGAAGGGCACAACAACGTTGCGCCATACGTTGTGCTCGGGCTCGCTGAGCGGCAGCTCAGCTTGCGCCGTTACGGCGGAAGCATCAGCTGCAGCGGCTGCAGTAGCCTTCGCTGCGGGACCACGCCCGCCGCCCGTACGGGCCGCGGGAATGTTATTGCTAAAGCTGCCTAGCATGTTCATAGTATTGAGTAAGCTGTGGGTATTTAGTGTAGCTTGGGCAGTGCTGCTGAAAACGGAAGGATTAAGCTGCTTCAGAGTGCTACGAACTACGTTGCCATCTCCTGAAGATGCATCTAAAGCACCATAAATTTTCTGCCATTCAGTGTTAGCATTTTCAAAATTGGCATCTAAAAGCTGTGCAAGCTTGCTAGTAGCTTGATTATAGCCATATCGTGAGTATGGATTTTCTTGCCGTAATAGCTTAAATTCTGTCGTGGCTAGGTCACTTGTTGATTGTTCCAATTTTAAAGAAGGGGAGTCAACTTGTATAGTATAGTTGTTGTCAATATTAGAAGCTTCAACAGCTGTGATAGAAATGGGAGCATAATAGTAATCTGGCATAGGCTTCAGTGTTAGGGTTCCGTTCAAGGAAGTTCGCCCATTCACAACTAATTTATCGTTGCCAGCATTATCAAATTCTATCAAAAGGTTACCAGCAGGGGCTTGCACACAATCACCATTAATAGTTAATGTACCAATACTATTGCCAGGGGCAACAGTGCCATTATTTATGAATTTTCCTGCTCCTAAAATATATTCCTTTGTATCGGGGTTGTAATCATAAAGATTAATCGTGCCATTACCACCTAGGGTAGCGCTTGCATCAACATTGAAGCCACACACATCTGCCGTGCCATTAAAGCTAAGCTTGTTGCCTTTGATGTTGGCTACAATGCTTTCCTTGCCAATGATGTTGTTATCATAATGCATATTGGCATTGAAATTCAAATTCGTCAGCCCATCCTCGCCCTCAGGCAGCTCTAAATCCCAGCTAATAGGCTCACCAGTACGATAATCTATAAGCTCGGTATATTCGCCACGAGAGATTTTATCAATGGGGATGGTATGAGGATTCCATTCAGAAATAATATTGCCCTTAATGGTAGAGCCTGCGTTGATATTGATGTTTTTAACAAGAGCATTGTGGGAGATATAAACAGCCGCAGCCTTGCCTTCCAAGTGACCGTTGATATTAAAATTGGTGACCAATTCGCCTTGGAGAGACGGATAAGTTTCTAGAATTCTATTGTTTGGGTCCGCCACCAGCAAGCGGTAATAGGAGCCGCGAGCTTCCATGTAATAGCCACTCTGTCCCAGCATATTGTCGCCGAAATCAAAGCGTGCGCCTACAGCACCATCTCCATCGGCAATAATGCTAGCATTTTGATTGAGGGTAACGTTGTGCTTTTTGCCGTAGGAGACTAAAAGTCCATTGCCGTCCTTGCCATTGGCAGTGATTTTAGTATCAATAGTTAGGTCGTTAAATTGACCCTCCAAGCGAATGCCGTTAGCGTAGTCGCCATCGGCCAAGAGTGGCGCAGTTTGGGTAAGCTTATTGTTGCTGCCGTACACATTCAGGCCCACGCCCCAGTCTTGGGTGCTGGCTGTGCCTTCCAGCCAAGCATTGTTGGAGCGAGCATAATAAGGCTTATCGTTAATAAAATTATCCAAATCGCTAGCATAAATGGAGGAGCCAAAGAAACGCTTGCGGTCAATATCATAGCCCAGGTCCTGCAGCACGGCGATTTCTGCTTCCATCAAGGTTGACCAATTGCGGTATTGCTGATGGCTTAAAAGACTGTTTTGTAGCTCTAGATGAGCCATTTCTGTAAATGCATAGATTTTGCCGTTGTCATCCACATTTAGCTCAAAGCCGTTGAGATGTACACCATACACAGGTGGCACAGGACAGTTATCGGGCCACTTTATAGCGGGCACGGAGCTAAGAGTGCCATCAATGGTAAGAGCAGCATTTACATTATCGCCTCTAAAGCTGATACCGCTATTGCTGGTATATTGTAATTTTTGATAGGAGTCACTAGTAAGATAACGATCGAAAACATAGAATTTGTTAGGCTCCCGTTGCACAGCATGCGCGTTATATTCTTCGATAGTGATAGGAACAATTTCCATGCCTACTTGGGCTTGGGTACCATATATGTCATATAGATGTTGCGTGAAATTGTTGATAATAAATGCGGTGTCACCTTGATTATTGGTGTAAACAGTTTCGCCAAGGTAGAATTTATCGTCAGCAGCATAAGTGGAGGCATAAACTCCAAGAGCATGCATTATTTCGTGAGTAAAGGTGGCGGATAGGAAATTGTAAGGCCCGTTATGGGGAATGCTTTCGTATACTCCGGCATACCATTGTGGACTCAAACAGGAGATGTTAATGGTTCCTTGCTGGCCATTAAGGGAGAAGTGCTCGTTATTGGCGTTAGCATTTTTAAAATATTCACCTAAGCTGGTAGTGCCATTAGCGATAGTAGCACTATCAGCAGAGGCAATACCGCTGACACTGTCCAGCAATCTTAAATTTATGGTGGGAGTGCTAGCGGGCTGACCTAGAAGCTCTTTGATGTAAGTAAGGGAGCTAGTGATAGCGTCCTTTTCGCTGCCTCCGATGATGCCGTTGCCCTCAGACAGAAAGTCTCGGTATTGGGAGTCACCGGTGATGGTTTTGCTGTAGATGTTGAAGTTGGCAAAGGGTGTGGACATGTCATCAATGTACACTTGCATAAGGGCTGGGTTAGAGTCGTCGATTTTGAGATTGTGATTTTGGGCATGGGTATGGTAGGGGGATAGGGTGCCAGTGAGTGTGAAGAGTATGGCTAGAGATAGAGTTTTATTAAGCATGGAAGCTATCCTCCTTAAAAATGAATGTGATATTTGCGTATACTTTAATAAAAGTATAGCATAAAAATAGCACCTGTCACAGGGGGCAGGTGCTAAAATTTAGGGGTTTAAAATTTCCACTCGAGGTTCACTTTTCCGTATACGGAAGAGCCGCCCTTGCGATAGATATCGCTGCCGAGGGTGAGGCCTATGTCGAGGCGATTAAGAGTCTTGAAGGTTACTCCTGCGGCAATACTCATGCTGTCGCGGCCATAGTTTTCAGCGGTGTCGGTAATGGTGACGCCGGGGAGGTCGGCCAGCTGGTAGGTGGTGCTGCCGTTGTCGCCGAGGAGCTCATGGTTCCAAGCAACGCTGGCGTGGGCTTGCCAGTTGGTGCTGTCGTAGCTGTCGAGAGCTTTGGGCTTGGTAGTCAAACGA
>CAMFZA010000084.1 GCA_946002345.1 uncultured Phascolarctobacterium sp.
GGATAATTTAGAGAAGGATTATTTGAAAAAGAAAGATGAATACGATCGAGCTTTGAAGCAATCTATCGAGCATGAAGCTACAAAAAAGTATTGGGAATTTGCTGAAAAATCATATGATGTCCTTGAAAAGGTTATTGAAGATTTAACCAGAACCGCTAGAAACAGTATTGCCAAAAGGACTGAGGAACTTTTTAAAGATCTTATTTGGAAAAAAGGTGTATACGGCAGGGTTGAGCTATCTGATGATTATGGCATCAAGTTATACCATGAGTACAATGATAAATCATGCCTTGATAGTTGTTCAGCTTCAGAAACAGAGCTCTTAGCACTTGCATTTACCTTGGCAGTGCATGAAATTTCTGGTTATGATAGCTTTTTACTTATCGATACGCCTGTGGGCAGGGTATCGGATGACAATAGAAAGAATTTTGCTAAGGTTTTACTTGATATTAGTACTAAAAAACAGATTGTTTTGGAGGTCACTCCTTCTGAGTATTCTGATGAAATAAAAGATATCCTTAATGCCGGAGTTCTCTCTAGCTATACAAGATTATATTTGAAGAATAACAGTGTAGAAAAGGAGAGATGATTATGTCCGATGATGTTCAAAACGCTAGAACTTTTTCTGTAGATGAGGTGCTAATAGAAAATGTGATTATTAATAAAATAAAGAAATTAGATGTACTGGGGCTGAAACATAAAAATAATTGCGTGATATATATGGTTTGTCTTGCATTAGGAGTACATAAAGGTCTAAGGACAAAGAGTCAAAAAAGTAGTCCAGGGTGGACTCGTGTAGAACCATTTTCTAAAGAGGATATTGCATTTATAAATGCCGTTGTGTTAGAAGAATTAAGAAAAGATGGACAAGAAAATAAGATAACTGATGATAGCTTAGTTAATAGAATAATTACAGAGTATGTTAATACAGGGTTAAAAATAATTGATGAGATGATACCTGACCCTGCATTTTATGACCCTGAATTGGTTTCTTACGAATTGTTGTCTATCGTATCTGAAGAATACGATAGATTGTTCCCAGGAGAGTAGGGTACTAAAATGGTGGTGTGCAATGGAAGGGCAATTAAGAGCAGCATACGAGAAAATATTTTCTGAACAACAAAACCAACCTGATTGGGCGTTTAGAAAAGAAAATAATCAGGATGAATTGGTTCGTTGTCCAATTCCTTTTGTTGGCAAAAATTATGCGCAGCAAAAGGTGAAATTTTTGGTATATGCAAGCGCAGAGAATCTTAATCCTGCCCAATATGATCAGCATGACTATAAATTGTTAAATGATGATGAGTTTGCAATCAACCGGCATCGTCTTTATTTTGATTCTCTAAGTAACAAAGATAAGTTTTTTCCTGAAGTCCACTGCCAACCATTTAATGATGGGGCACTTGCCATAGCTGCTTATTACATTTATTTGGGTATAGTAGGTGGAGGTAAGCTGACACCTAGGGAGTTTTACGAAAGGATTGCTTTTGGAAATTTTGGGAAGTTTGCTTACGATAGTGCTAGAATAAACGGGAAAAAGAAAAATGACGATTACGCTAGTGACCGAAGCAGGTTAGAATACTCGCTTAAGTATGTAAGAGCTGATATTGAATGCTTGCAACCTGATTATCTGATAATGGTGAAAACAACATATGATGTCCTTAAAAGGGAAATGGAGTCACTTTTGCCAGCTAATAGAATTATAGGCATCTATCAAATGAATGCAAGTAGTATCAATTGTAATATTAAGGCAGAAAGATGCGGTAATCGTATAGTACCAGTGGATGAATTGGATGATAGGGTAAAGGACTGGTACGAAGAACTGCATGAGAACAAATTCACCGGAGATAACAAAAGAAACTATAGGGCTGTATTTAGTTATTTAGATAAAATCTTATTGCGATATAAGAATTAAAAGCTATTTATTTGCTTCATATGGTCTTTTATATCTGGTAAAGAAGTGGTTAATATGAAATTAAGTACTTTTATTAGCAAGGCTTTGTGCATTGTGCTGTGTTTAATGTCCCTAATCTTTCTGATAATAAACACACTCAGCGGCGGTGATTGCAGTGAAGAATATATTTAATATAATTTGCGTGCTGTTCTTTTTGTGGCTGCTCTTTTGCGGTGAGGGCTGGGCCAGAGTTTTTTGCCGGCTGTTGGTGGGTGGCTGCGTTGTGTATTGGTTGGTATGCAAATATAGGTTGAACAAGCGAGAGCAGGAGCAAGCCAAGCTTGGCAAGGAGCAACCAGCCGCTGTCAATCAAGAGGCTGTGCAGGGAACGAAAGCAGATGCTAAGGACGGTGTAGTGCATGCTGCTCAGCAAGAAGGCAGCAAGTGGGTAGGCAGCGAAGTGGAGATGATGGACGGGCCCTATGGTCGCGCTCCCTTCGGTGGTGTGATTTGGGATGATGAGTATACCATTGATGAGCTGATTTTTAAGAATGGGGTGTATTATTACAACCAGAACAGCGAAGAATGGGAAGAGGATGACGAAAAGGCATGAGGATGAAGTTCATAGAGTGAGATGTTAATGAAAAAAGAGCGGCCAAAACGGCCGCTCATTCCTTCTATTTACTTAAGGCCGAGGACCATTATATTTTTGTTTTGCTCGGCATAATGTTGCTTTACTGATGCCCGTAATATCTACGACCTCTTTGTAGCTGTGGGTTTTCAAAAGTTCCAAGGCATAAAGCAGCTTCTTTTCTGGCAGAGGTGGGCGGCCTTCGCGGAAACCAGCCTTAGTTCTAGCTACTTCTTTTCCTGCCTGTGTCCTCTCAATTATCATACTGCGTTCGAGCTCAGCTACAGCAAGTAGGGTAGTGATGAAGAAGTTTCCCATAGATGTGTTCTCCAATAAGCCGATATTGAGGACATGGACTTTTACGTCTTTTTTGAACAGTGCACGGATAAGCTCTATGCCTTCAGTTACATTGCGTGCAAGCCTATCGAGTTTAGTAACCATTAGTGTGTCACCAGCTTGGAGTGAATCAATCAAAGCTTGCAGCTTGGGCCTACTGGTTGTCTTTCCAGTGAATTGTTCTGCTGTGATGCATGTCGCACCATTTGCCGTTAAAGTCGCGGTCTGTTCTTCTAAAGAGTTTCCGTGGAGTTGCTTTTTGCTCGATACACGAGCGTAACCGTAGATCATAATACAATAATCTCCTTTCATTAAATAAATTGTTTTGAATATAAGAAAAGAGACCGTCCAAAAGGCTTGAATTTGTAGCCTAATGGACGGTCTCTAAACTTAAGAGTTTTGAACTTTTTACACAAAGCATCCACATTAGTATTGCTCTTGTACTTACAAATATGTATAATAAAGAAAAGAAGTTAAGAGATAGAGGAGTTGATAATATGGCAAGCAAAACTGCAAATCTTTATGCTCGAATTGAGCCAGATGTGAAAAAACAAGCTGAAGAAATTTTATCGACTTTAGGGATTCCTGTATCGAACGCCATTAATATGTTTTATAAGCAAATCATCCTGCAAAGAGGAATTCCTTTTGATGTTAAAATACCATATAGGCATCCGCTGGATATGAGTAAAATGACAGAAGCCGAACTTGATGAAGCTTTGGAAAAGGGATATCAGGATGTGCTCGCAGGTAGAGTAAAGCCTGCTTCTGAAGTTTTCGCTAATTTGGAAAAGGAATTTGGCTTATGAGTTATTTAGTCAACATTTCTGACGAGGCAGAAGAGGATTTAAGGTCGATTTATTATTATATTAATCACAACTTATTAGCTCCTGCCACAGCACGAGCACAGATTGCCCGTATCAAAAAGGATATACTAGGTCTTGACTTCATGCCGACTATGTTTAAACTATACTATAAAGAGCCGTGGTATAGTAGAGGTTTACGGATTATGCCAGTAGACAAGTATGTTGTGCTCTATTTAATTGATGAAGTTAATAAGGTGGTCAATATTGTCCGTGTTATTTATGGTGGAATGGATATAGAAAACCAACTTAATAAACGCAATGCCTCAATATAACAGTAGTATCCATAATTGCATTATATACTGTAATTGCTAAATGAAATTCTAGGAGTTTACAGTTTTTATAGTCAATTAAGTTCATAGTGTAAACTTAACTAGTGTTTTTTGTGTGATACAAAAATCTAAAGATTCGTATCCCTTTAACCAGCAGTGTTGTAGGGCTTATCTTTGACGAATATGTGTAAAATATGGAATTTATTCACAATATATCTAAACCAGTTGAAAATATGGAAATAATGTGGTGTCTAGAAGCAATGCAATTGAGCGGCGTGAGTTGCTAAATCGTTAGACGGTTTACCCCGTGCGTGGGTTCGAATCCCACCCACTCCGCCAACACTAAAAAGATGAGCTTTCGGAGATAATCTGAAAGCTCTTTTTTATTTGCTATGTCTACTTTAGAGGTGTCATATCATTAGGGGGTAGGAGTGTAAATCGAACCGATTGCCCCGTGACAGTGAACAAAAAAGGGTAAAGCTAACGCCACAGAGTGGTGAGAGATGATTGTGGTAATCTCAATTAAAATTGGTATTGGAGCTTGACTTGGAGTTAACTTTAAGTTTTATAATTAGAAGCAGTAAAATGCGTTCAGCATAGTATTGATAGAAAAGAAATGGAGAGTGTTAATAATGGAAAAAAATGTACTTATTATCTCTACGAGCTTACGTGCCGGTAGTAATTCTGATATTCTCGCAAGGGAATGTGAGCGGGGAGCCAAAGAGGCCGGCAACGAAGTAGAATTCATCTCTTTAAAAGGCAAACAGATTAAGTATTGCATAGGCTGTTTAGCTTGTCAGTCAAAGGGCAGCTGTGTTCTTAAGGATGATATGCCAGAAATCATCGCTAAGGTAAAGAAGGCTGAGGTAATCGTTTTTGCTACGCCGATATATTATTACGAGATGGCAGGACAGATGAAAACCTTACTTGATCGGCTGAATCCGCTCTATCCTTCTGATTACTCATTTAGGGATATCTATATGATCGCGACAGCCGCTGAAGCTGATGAAGGTGCTTTTGAGAAGGCATACAATGGCCTTCGTGGATGGGTAGATTGCTTTGAAAAAGCAGCTCTGAAGGGTATTGTGACTGGCGGTGGTATCGTTGGCCCTAATGAGGCAGCTAATCACATGGACACTATGCATAAAGCTTATGAACTTGGTAAAAAGCTGTAATTGAATATAAGTAAAGCTAACGCCCCGGCGTGGCGAGGATAAGGATAGTGAAAATCACATCTACTCGCTACGCCGGGGCGCTGTTTTTTCTGGCCTTTTTCGTAAAATAACTATTCTTCTGCTAATAACGAACGTTCTTTTCGGTATATTCACGCGACTGATAAAAATATACTACATTTGTTGCTGTTCAGTAGATAATTAATCCACTAAAAACACCACTTTGTCTAGCTTGTGGGTACTATCTTGCAAGTTAAAAAAGGATTTTCTGCCTTTATATCGAATAGGAAAGGCAAGAGATTTTTATTGGGAGGCTTATTAAATGGGCAAATATACATCTTTTTTAGGCAAAAAATTACCTATGGCAGCGCTTGTGGCGGTTTTGCTAGGCTGTGGCAATGCGGCTGATGCTGCTAAGCGTGACAATTTTTACTGGCTGGGGCAAATCAACAAGGCCACAGCTGTTATTAATACCGAGGAGCACTTGCTGACGCCGGAGCAGGGCCAGCGCTTTGCCCGCGGTATCGAGGCGGTTCTGGAGCAGGGCGAAAAGCCCGATGGTGCAAGGCCCAATTTGGTCATCACCTTTGAGCCCTTGCTCATCAAGGCAGCCGGCCCCGAAATAACCAAGCTACATGCAGGTCGCTCCAGTCAGGACATGCTCACCACCGTGAGCCTGGCCATGCAAAGGGAGCAGCTTTTGGAATTAGCAAGGGAGCTGAATGCCATGCAGCGCAGCTTAGTCGCCTTAGCTGCAAAAAATCAGGGCACCATTTTGCCCAATTATACCAATGGTGTGGCAGCTCAGCCTAACAGCTTAGCCCATTATTTATTAGCATATAATGACGCGTTTTCCAGGGATATGCAACGCCTGCAAGCCTATTATGGGCGCATTAACCGCTCACCCATGGGTGCTTGCGTCCTAAATGGCACTGGCTGGCCCTTGAATCGTGATAAGATGGCGCAGCTTTTGGGTTTTGATAGCATTGCCTATAACACCTATGACGCTGGGCAAGTGTTTCCCCAAGAGGCACCGTTGGAAATGGGTGGCATCGCTAGCAGCATCGCCATTCATATTGGCGGCTTTATCGAAGAGATTATGCAGCAATATGCCCAGCCCCGTCCTTGGATTCTGCTCAGGGAGGGCAACGGCAATACCTATGTATCCAGCGCCATGCCGCAAAAGCGCAATCCCGGCATTCTTAACAGGGCACGCACCGATTGCTCTACGCTCTTAGGCATGGCCGTGGAGGGCACCTTTAGAGCGCATAATATTCCTGTCGGCATGGCGGATGGGCGCCTGCGCGGCACTGATAAGCTTACCAAGCAGACCATCAGCGTGGTGAAGCAATTCAATCGCATTCTCAATGCCTTGGAGGTGAAGCCGGAGCGCGCTTTGGAGGAGCTCAATCTGGACTGGACCTGCTCGCAGGAGATTGCCGATGTCTTGATGCGCAGATACGAGGTTCCCTTCCGCACGGGGCATCACTTTGCATCAGAGATTGTGACCTACGCGCGCACTAATAATGTTACTCCTGCCACCTTTACTTATGAGGAAGCATCTAGAATTTATGCCAAACTGGCTGCAGAGGACAGCACCCTGCCGCAAAGCTTACCCTTAACCCCGGCGGAGTTCCGTTCCTGCCTCGACCCTGTAGCCATCGTGCACAACAGAGCCGTTAAGGGCGGGCCCCAGCCCCAGGAGCTGCAGCTGATGCTGGGCATGGCGCAAAAAACGCTTGCCAAGCAGGAGCAGTGGCAAGCCAAAGCCAAGAGCAGAGTGGACGATGCGGAAGCAACCTTGAACAAACGCTTTAAGGAATTACTGTAAAGACTAAAGAGAATGGAAGGAGCCCTCGGCGTGCATGCCGGGGGCTTTGCTTTATTCGTCCTTCTATATTGCCATTATATATTGACAAACTTCGATATATCGTTTAAAATGATGG
>CAMFZA010000085.1 GCA_946002345.1 uncultured Phascolarctobacterium sp.
CGCCGCAAAAAGCTTAGCAAAAAAGGCTTTACCATATGGCCGCTTCGCGGTATGAGCAAAAATCTATTGTGCCATATAAGGTATAATGGAAATTGAGTGATGAGTAAGCAGCTGGTGAGCTTGATGATTTCTTATCACGAATTTCATATATTCGATGTTACTGCGCAAGCGAAAAGCGTATACCTGGGAAGTGGCGGAGGCAAGAATGCGGCTAAATCAGTAAATCGATGAATAATCGAAATACAATAGCAATGGACAGGCTCGCATGTTCGCGAAGCGCCTCGTCACGCTTCTGGACGCTTTTCTCTTAACGGATTAAGCGCTCTATGTGAACATTGCGTCAAGCATTCGCAGACCGGAGCACTTCTCAGGTATACCTTTGAGCGCTATCAGATAAACTAAGCGATAAACCACAATTTATATATCTAACAATAGAAATCTTTTATATATACAAGGAGAAGAAGACAATGATTCTAAGTGCAGAGAATTTATCATATAGCTATGGTGCGCGGACGCTGTTCGAGAATGTGACCTTTAATGTGGAGGAGGGGGATAAGTATGGCATTATCGGTGTCAATGGCACCGGTAAGAGCACTCTGCTGCGCATGCTTGCCAATCATGATGCTGGCGAAAAGGGCAAGCTGACCATCCCCGGTAATGTAGTGATGGAATACCTGCCCCAGGACCCTCCCTTTGACCCTGAGGCCACTGTTTTGGAGCAAATTTTCCGCGGTGATTCGCCGCTGATGGTGCTACTGCGGGAGTATGAAATGGCCATTGAGACTGCTACCGCATGCCCCGATGATAAGCAGGCCCAAAAGCAGCTGTTGGAGCTACAGCAGCAAATGGATGAGCAGTTTGCCTGGCAGCTGGAAAGCGAAGCTAAGGCGGTGCTGACTCAGCTGGGCATTACACGTTTGCAGCAGAAAATGGGCGAGCTCAGCGGCGGCCAGCGTAAGCGGGTGGCCTTGGCCGGGGTACTGGTGCGGCCCAGCGACCTGTTGATTTTGGACGAGCCCACTAACCATATGGATAACGCCACTGTGGCCTGGCTGGAGCAACAGCTTATGAAGCGTAAGGGTGCCCTGCTCATGGTAACCCATGATCGCTATTTTTTCGATAGAGTTGTAAACCGAACTTTGGAAATTGACGGGGGCAAGGGCTATGTTTACGTGGGTAACTACAGCTTGTTCCTGCAAAAGCGAGAGGAGCGCCGCATTGCGGAAGCTAGTGCGGCCCAAAAGCTACGCAATATTTATCGGCGAGAGCTGGCGTGGATTAGTCGTGGCGCCGAGGCGCGACGCACCAAGAAAAAGGACCGGGTGGAGCGCTTTGCCCAAATCGAAGCCGAGGTTAAAAATGTAAAGACAGAGGCTAATTTGGAAATGTCCTCCGTTAGCAGTCGTTTAGGCAAAACCATTATAGAGCTGGACCATATTTCTATGAAGTATAACGGCATCGATTATTTAAAGGATTTTAGCTATATTTTGCTCCGTAACGACCGGGTGGGCATTGTGGGCCCCAATGGCGCTGGTAAGTCCACCCTGATGGATATTATTGCCGGTCGCTGTGCTCCCACAGGCGGCAGTATGACCGTGGGTCAGACAGTGAAAATAGGTTATTTTGCCCAGCATAGCGAATTTTCGGATAGTAATATGCGAGTGCTGGAATATATCAAGGAGGCCAATAATTATATTGAAACAGCGGATGGCCAGCACATCAGTGCTGCCCAAATGCTGGAGCGTTTCCTTTTTCCACCGGAGCTACAATGGGTGCCTGTCAATAAGCTGAGCGGCGGTGAGCAGCGGCGTTTGTATTTATTGCGAGTGCTGATGACGGCACCCAATGTGCTGCTTTTGGACGAGCCCACAAATGATTTGGATATTCCTACCCTGTCTGTGCTGGAGGATTATCTGGACAGCTTTGCTGGCGCGGTTATCGCCGTGTCCCATGACCGGTATTTTTTGGACCGTTTTGCTAATAAGCTGTTTGCTATTGAGGCTAACGGTCATGTGCAGCCTTATATTGGTGGCTATACTGACTACGAAGAAGCACTGCAGGCCAAGCAGGCAGTGCAGGTAGAAAAAGCAAAGCCGGCGGCTAAGCCGACCGCTGCTACCCAGCAGGCGCCTGCTGCCGCTCAAGAGAAAAAGAAGCTGACCTACGCCGAGCGTCTTGAACTACAGCGTCTGGAGCAGGAGCTGGGACGCAGCGAGGCTGAACTGAAGATGTTGGCTTTGGAAATGAATAATTGCGGTAGCAATTATGGAAAGCTGGCCGAGCTGACAGCTCGACAGCAGGAGGTGCAGTCTAAGCTGGAGGAAATGGAGGAACGCTGGCTCTATTTGTCAGAGTTCGCAGAATAATAATAACCACCGTAGTGTTTATGCTGCCTCCCCTTTCAAGGGGAGGGGGACCGCTTGCGGTGGAGGGGTTTAGGGAGTAAATATGATTAAAGCGTTACATAGAAATTATCGAGATAAGCTGCGACGGCTTCTTAGCGTTATGGTCCCCATTATCTGTACGCAAATAGCGATTATGGGGATGAACTTTTTTGACGCCAGTATGTCGGGGCAGGCCGGTGATGTGGATTTAGCGGGAGCGGCCATTGGCGGCAATATTTGGATGCCTATTCAAACAGGTCTAAGCGGTATTTTGATGGCGGCTATGCCCTTGGTGGCCAACCTCTTGGGAGCTGGGGAAAAGCAAAAGATTATGGTTGTGGTGCGCCACGGTTTGCTTTTGGCCTTGGGCTTTGCCTTGCTGGTTTTAGCTAGTGGTGCAGCTTTTTTGCCCCATTTTTTGCAAAATATGGGCTTGGCACCGGAGGTGTATCATGTAGCTTTGTGGTACCTGGCAGGCTTAGGCCTTGGCGTCATCCCCTTTTTCATGATCACACCCTTGCGTAGCCTGGTGGACACCTTGGGCTATACCCATTTGACCATGCGCATCTATCTTTTGGCCTTGCCGCTTAATGCATGTCTTAATTATGTTTTGATTTTTGGGAAGCTGGGGTTACCGCGTCTTGGCGGCATCGGGGCAGGTGTGGCTTCGGGATTGACCTTTTGGATGCTTTTATGTATTTTTGCATTTGTATTAACCCGCTTGGAGCCCTTTAAAAGTTATGATGTATTTGGCTTAGTGCGCCCTAAGGCTAGCTGGCTCAAGGAATATTTGCGCATTGGGGTACCCATGGGCGTGTCCATTTTTATGGAAACTAGTATTTTTGGTGTGGTGGCCTTGTTTATCGCCAAGTTTGGCACGGAAACCATTGCGGCCCATCAGGCAGCGTTAAATTTTTCCTCTTTGGTTTATATGTTGCCCTTGAGCTTTTCCTTAGCGCTTACTATTGTGGTGGGCGTGGAATATGGGGCGAAAAATTACCAAGGGGCTCGTGATTATGTGACTATTGGCCTGCAGACTAGCCTTGGTATTGCTGGCTTTTATATGCTGGCGGAGTATTTCCTTCGGGAGCAGATTGCGCTGATTTACACCACCAATCCGGATGTGGTGGCGCTGGTAAAGGTGTTTTTGCTTTACGCCATTGGTTGGCAGGCAGGCGATGCTATTGCGGCGCCGATACAGGGGATTTTACGTGGGTATAAGGATGTGGATGCGACGTTTTGGGCGAGTATGCTGGCTTATTGGGGGATTTGCTTGCCCTTGGGGCTTTTTCTTGACTATAAGGTTGGCAACGGCGCCTTTGCGTACTGGCAGAGCCTTGATTGCGGTGTTATTAGCAGTGCGACGCTGCTGTCCATACGCTTAATATGGCTGCAGAGAAAAATTGGGTAAATTGTGGTTTATAATGCACTTCTTTGTATGGGCAAAGAAGTGCCAAGAAACCCACCAGCATTGCATGCTGGACCGCCACGCTTTTTTGCTCGCCCAAAAAAGCTTAGCAAAAAATGGCTTTACCATATGGCCGCTTCGCGGTATGAGCAAAACTCTAGTGTGCTATATGAGGTATAATGGAAAATGAGTAATAAGTAAGCAGCAGGTAAGCTTGTGACTTTTAGCAAATGAGTGGCTGGTACAATGGTCCCAAGGGTTCGAAAGAGTGAATTGTTCTGTGAGACAAATAGTACCCCGCAGGGGCCTTATTGTACCCCACGAAATTTGCGTGAAGAAAGTCACCGCGAACATGATGCTTGCTTATTACTCATTTTCACTTATTTTAACGAGCCTTTGCAAGCGAAAAGCGTATACCTGGGAAGTGGTGGAGGCAAGAATGCGACTACGATAGCATTGAGATGAATAATCGAAGTACGATAGTAACGGATAGGCTCGCATGTTCGCGAAGCGCCTCGTCACGATCTCGGAAGGTTTTCTCTTTACGGATTAAGCGCTCTATGTGAACATTGCATCAAGCATTCGCAGACCGGAGCACTTCACAGGTATACCTTTGAGCGATATTACATAAACTAATCGTCAAACCATAATTTGCCACATAAAAAAGCGAGAAGCACTATGCCTCTCGCTTTTCTTATTCAATTTTACAGTCCGGCTTGCTCAATACCGCTGAAGAGGAAGCCCATGTGGTTGGTAGAGTTGAGGAGCACGGCGCGCCATACGCCTTCATTGCACTCTAGCACATTGATGCAGGTATTGTCCTGCTTGATTTGCCAAAAATGCTCCATGCCAAGGCCCAACACATCGCAGATAATGGCCTTGTTTACCGCATCGTGAGCGGCCACTAAAATAGTCTTGTCAGGATATTTGGCTACATATTCATCAAAGGCGGCGCGCACGCGCTTGCGCACATCCTCAAGGCTTTCGCCACCGCCGGGCATAACAACCTTTTCGGGCTCGCTGTGCCATTGAGCAAATTCTACAGGGTATTGCTTTTGAATATCGCCAGCTAGCACACCCTCCCAGCTGCCATGGTTGATTTCTAGCAGACGCTCGTCGGTAGCAACGGGTAGATTGTGCAAATCAGCGCAGAATTTACAGGTTTGGTAGGAGCGTTTTAAGGGGCTGGAAATAGCCAAATCAATGGGAATGTTGCGCAGGCCTTCAGCCAACAGATGGCCCTGCTTGAGTCCTCTTTCACTCAAGGGAGTGTCCTCCTGACCTTGGTAACGGCCCTCAATATTCCAAGTGGTTTCGCCATGGCGAACTAAAATTATTCTCGTCATTGCTTTCTTTCAGCAGCTGCTAATGTGAGAGACACCTTGGCAGCTGCTGCCTTTCATTCTATATTTCTTTGCCTGCTCTTAGCCTTCGCAGTTAATCAGTTTTACGTCCAAAATGCCGTCGATACCACGTAGCTGCAGCATGATGTCATTGGGAATATCATCGCCAACGGCAATCGCCATAATGTTGGTGTCGGATTTAGGAGTGCTGCCAACCTGCATGCTGTTGATGTTGATGCCGGCCTTGCCCAAAATAGTAGCCATTTGGCCAATCATGTTGGGACGGTTGATATGGGGCGCCAGGAGCAGGTAGCCCTCGGGCTTGAAGTCAATATAGTATTGGTCAATTTGCACGATTTTCGGAGTTTTACCATCGAACAGGGTACCTTCGATTTTATGAGTGCCCTTGGCAGTGGTAATGCGCACGTTGATGGCAGTGGAGAAGTAGCCGGGCTTATTAGCCTTTACTTCCTTGACCTCAATGTTGCGTTTTTTCGCTATGCCAGGAGCGTTGACGAAGTTAACGCTTTCTTGGAGAATGGGGTTCAAAAGACCCTTTAAGAAGGCGGTGGTTAAGGCTTGCGTTTCAGTTTCAGCTAGCGCACCTGTATATTCAACCTCTACCTTGGTGATAGGGCCATCAGCCAAGTAAATGCCCACAGTACCCATGCGCTCAGCCAGACCAAAATAAGGCTTGATGATCTCAGCTACACTCTTGGGAATGGGAGCCATGTTGACAGCAGTCATAACCGGACGACCTTCCAGTGCATCAATAACGCCATAAGCAACATCCACAGCAACGCCAATTTGTGCTTCTTCGGTGGAAGCGCCTAAGTGAGGAGTTTGCACCACGTTGAACAGACCCAGGAAGGGATTATTCTCTTTAGTTAGGGGCTCGGAGGGATAAACGTCGATGGCTGCACCGGCAATTTTACCGGATTTGATGCCGTCAGCAATGGCCTGATGGTCGCTGCAGCCGCCGCGAGCGCAGTTGACAATACGCACGCCGTCCTTCATTTTGGCAATGGTTTCGGCGTTGATCATATGCTCAGTTTCCTTGGTCAGGGGGGTATGAATGGTGATATAGTCGGAGCGTTTGAGCAGGGTGTCCAAATCTACCAGCTCTACGCCAATTTGACGGGCACGCTCTTCGGAGATGTAGGGGTCATAGCCGATGGTGGTCATTTCCATCCCCTGCATACGCTTGGCAACGCGGCTACCGATGCGGCCTACGCCGATGATGCCCAGAGTACGCCCCTGTACTTGGATGCCGGTGAAGGATTTGCGGTCCCATTTGCCTTCTTGGATGGATTGATGAGCTTGGGGGATATGGCGGGTCATAGCCATGAGCATGGCTACGGTGTGTTCGGTAGCAGCCATGGTGTTGCCTTCGGGGGTATTCAGAACAACGATGCCCTTGGCGGTGGCGGCAGGGATGTCGATATTGTCGACGCCAACGCCGGCGCGGCCGATAACTTTGAGGCGGGTGCTAGCTTCGATTACTTCTTTGGTGACGCGGGTGAGGGAGCGGGTTACGAGACCGTCATAGTTATTGATAACCTTGATGAGCTCGGCTGGCTCCATATTGGGCATTACATCCACATCAAAATGTTCGCGCAGCAGGGCCACGCCTTTTTCACTAATATCATTACTTACGAATACTTTCATTGGATTTTCCTCCTTGTAATTGTTGCAATAAGAATTGAAATTCGTAATAAGTAATCATCATGCTCGCGGTGATTTTTCGAAATTGTTATTGTGTAAGTGCCGCTTACATAGTAGAGTTCGCAAATGAAGATGTCCTCTTGGAAGCTAGACGCAAATTTCGTGGGGTCCAATTGACCTCTGCGGGGTACTATTTGTCTCGCAAAACAATACATGTTTTCGAACCCTTGAGGCCATTGTACCAAGCCACTCATTTGCTAAAAATCAAAGCTCGCCTGCTGATTACTCATTACTCAATTTCAG
>CAMFZA010000086.1 GCA_946002345.1 uncultured Phascolarctobacterium sp.
TATTCCCCTACGTTGGAGGAGCAGTTATGACTGTCGCTGGAGCAGATATCCCCATCGATCAATATAACAATCAGATGTAAGCTGCATTGCCAGCTGAAAATAGCACAATCAATGTCAATGTAAAAGAGAATAATGCGGGCCTCTTAACTGGTTCTGGCAATAAAGTAGCTATAAAAGGTAATGTTGTCGTTGGCGATGGGGCTGTAAATAGTGTAGACCTTGATGGCCAAAATGGTGCTATTAACCTTGCCTTGGATAATGCTGAATCAAATTTGACCGGTGTTATTTATAATCAATATGGAATCGATGGTATTGTAGCAGACAATGTAGTATTTACAGGTGCATCTAATTTATTATTACAAAATGGTGCATCTTGGAGTAATGAGGTTTATGGTGGAATAGATGGACCGCATTATGGTGGCCTTGAATACACCGGTAGCTTTGTTTCCAACTTCGTGGGTGGCAGCAATACCTCTACCGCTGGCAACATCTTCCAAAAGGATACCAATCCGCTGACTATCAATAACTACAGCGGCGTGACCAATATTTTCTATGCCCATACTGGCGATGGTACTGCCAGGGATAATTATGCAGCTGGTGACACCATTGTTAATAATGAAGCTGAGGGCTCTAGCATTTACATGCTCACTGATAATAGCAATATTACAGTGGAGAATAGAACCCAGGTTAATAAGGTTTTGAACGCTTTGGCAGGCAAGCTTGTTTATACTGGCTTTGTTGGTGGCAAAGAAGATAATCTCCAAGGCATGGTGGGTATTGCCGAAGGCCTGACCAGCTCTAGCGCTGTAAAGGTTGTTAAGGGCATTAGCTTTAGCGAAGAGGATGGTCGTGGCTCCTACAGCACAGGTGAACATGGTAGCGATACCTTCAATGCTCCTATTACCGGTACTGAAGCTGATACGGAATATTTTGTTGCAGGCGTGACCAGCGACTATAGCGACTATACCTTTGATCCTTTGGATTATGAAAGCAAAAAGGTAACCATCCTTTCCCTCGAGCAACCTGGTATTATCTTTAATAGTGGCAAGGATGTTTATATTAATGCTCCACTGCTGAATATCGAGGCCAATGGTGGTATTACTGCTGCTAGAGATGCCAAAAATCCCTGGATGGGCAGCTATTTGAGTATTAACACCATCAACGAAGAGGGTGCTAGCGGCAAGGTTATTATCCATAAGGAAACTGGTGACGCTATCAACGCTTCCGCTGATGTACGCATTTACGGTCAAGCTGAAATTACCTCCGGTGGCAATGGCTTGGTTGCTACTATTGTAGGCACCAACCCCGGTTCCATCGAAATCACTAAGGGCACCACTATTCAAGCCGAAAATCATGGCATTTTGGCCGAGGGTGGCTCTGTAATGCTGGATTCCGGCTATAATAATATCGTTGCCAAGGGCAAGGGTGACGCTATTCATGCTGTTGCTGTGGAAGTTGACCCGGCAGGTACTGCTTATAAGACCGGCGGGTACGTTTACGTTGAAGGCGGCAACATTGAATCCACTGAAGGCAAGGCTGTTTACAGTGATGGCGGTACTATTTATATCAACGCTGGCGGCAACCACACCACCACTATGAAGGGCGATGTGGAAGCAAGCAACGGCTCTCAAGTTAATATCAAGCTGACCGATGCTGATTCCCTGTGGAAAGGCCATTTGAGCAACACTGACTCCAATGTGGAACTGACGCTGACCAATGATGCCCAATGGCTCAATGGTGACGGCGCAATGCGGGTGAACAGCGTCTATGGCGCTGAAGCCTTGGACAGTGCAGCTAATATTTTCCGTGGTAAAGGGGATTTGACCATTGATTATTTGAGCCGCGCCATGTACATCTCCTACGCTCATGAGGGCGATGGTGACAAGGTAGGGGATTATGCTGCTTATGGCGACACCATCATCAAGAGCGCCGAAGCTGGCTCTGTAGTAAAGCTGATTACCAACAAGAACGATAAATTTGATGTTGAAAAGATTGACACCTATAAGGGTGTTCTGGATGCATTGGCTCAAAAGCTGGTTTACAGTGGCTTCAAGAGTGGCGAGCGTAACCTGAACGGTTATGTGGCCATTGCCGAAGGCTTGACCTCCTCCAGCGCTGAGCTTACCGTTAACACCATTACCTTTAGTAATGAAACCGGTCGTGGCAGTTATATAGAGGTTCATGAAAACGGTATCACTGGTACAGATGAGGATATTCGCTATAATGAAAAGGGCGAGGTTACCGGTGAATATAATACCTATGAGTTCGGATCCCAGAACGGCGTCAATATGGTTATTCCCAACGTCATGCTGCAGGTTGTGGACAAGCCCCTGGATGTAACCATCAACAGCGTGGAAGCACTGGACTTCAAGGAAAAAGTATATGTTTCTCCTGACAATACTGTAACCATCAATGCGCCTAAGGGCATTAACATTAACAACGGCTGGATTAATGCTATTGATAGCGCTGGCGGCAAGATTGTTCTTAATGGTGCTGTGAATGTTTATACCGCAGGCAAGGGCCTTGTGGCTGATACTGTGGTTAAGACTGAGGCTCAAAAACAACTGAATCGTGCAGGTGTGATTGACATCAATGAAAGCGCGAATATTACTTCCTATGGTGAGTCGGTCTTCGCTAATGGTGGTACCATCAACATCAATAAGGGCGGCAAATTTAGCACCCTTTATGGCGATTATCCTGATGCCATGACCGTAACCAGCGATACTATCGTGGCTATGGAAAAGGTTGTAACTCCTTATGGTGATGCTTCCGAGGCAGAGCTATACCAAGGCGTTGTAAATATTAAGGGTGATGCAGATAACCGTATTAATATTCAGAGCAACAGCAATGCTCTCTATAGTGAAGGCGGTATCATCAATATCAACCAAGATAACGCTGCAACGGTGATCATGACTGGCTTTATTTCCGGCCATGCATCCGAAAATGGCACTGCTCCTGAATTTAATGTAAATCTGACTAATGAAAACTCCCGTTGGGAAGGTCGCATCCGTGTGGATGACAAAGCTCAAGTTAACCTGACTCTGCAAGATGGCGGTACCTGGGCAACCTATCGTTATTATCAAGCTGATAATAATACTCCGCAATTATACTTGAACAATCGCGTTAGCAATTTTGTGGGTAGCACTGGTGACCAAAAAGCCGGCATTATCCGCATGACCGATTATATCGATTTGAACCTTGAAAATTATAGTGGCAACACTATTGTATATTATGGCCATTTGATGGGCTACGATGGCACTGAAAAATGGCATTATGAGGATGGCGTGCAAAAGGCTGACGTACATGTTGGCTCCGCTGCTAAAGGCTCCGTTATTACTGTGATGACCGATAAGGATGACATTAACCTGAATAATCAAGAGCAAGTTAACAAGGTTTTGAATACCTTGGCAAGCTTCCTGGTTTACGATGGTTATGTTAAGGGCGAACGCAATTTGACTGGTCAAGTGGCTATTGCCCAAAGCCTCACTGCCTCCGATATGTGGGCTGTACTGCCTGAAGCTGAAAAGATGAGCTTTGATGAGACAACTGGTCGTGGCTACTATGTGGGCGTGCTGCCGGGCGTTTACAAATCTGCAATCACTGGTACCAGTGCTGATACTGAGTATAGTGATAGGGGAGTTGTAACAAATCAAGATCCCATGACTGATGCTTACATTTATAACCAATATGACTTTACGGCAGCAGCCAATGGTAATTTGGTAGTAGTTCCCAATATTGCTATCGAATATGGTAACAATGTAACTGTAAACAGTGAAGTAGATATGCAGGTTGATGGTGGCATCAAGGTACTGTATGCAAAAGAATTGACTATGAATGGTGCTGAAGGAACCACACTAAACATTGATACTGAAGGAGCAGCTGCTGTAACTACTAGCGGTGGCACTGTTAATATCAATAGCGATGTGGATATCAAGAGCACTGGTAATGGTCTGGAATCCATCTATACTGAAAGAGATATGGGTGTTAGACCCGTATATATTACCGTAACAGGTGACGTAACCGCCGAAACTGTTGGCAATGCAGTACTCTCCAATGGTGGTTATGTAACTATCGATGGCGTAGTAGATTTGAAGTCTGAAGCAGATACAGTTGTAGCTAAGGCTAAGGCATTGAGCTTTGAAAATGGCAATGCAAAAGTTGCTATTCAAGGTGGCTCTATTTCCTCTAAAAATGGTTATGCAATTTACAACGAAGGCTCTGATGTTAAAGTTAACGATGGTGGCACAACCACAACTGTTATCAATGGCAACATTTATCAGAAGGACGTTTCTGTAGGTGCTGATTGGCATACTTCTTATTATGCTCCTACTACTACCTTGAAGCTTACCGACGCTGACTCTGCGTGGAAAGGTAGCCTTGAAACTTCTGGTAGCAATACCTT
Organism: uncultured Phascolarctobacterium sp.; assembly: GCA_946002345.1. GTDB lineage: Bacteria > Bacillota > Negativicutes > Acidaminococcales > Acidaminococcaceae > Phascolarctobacterium_A. Next base: position 4,403 of record CAMFZA010000086.1, read on the forward strand.
TAACCTGACCTTGCAAAATGGCGCAACCTGGACTGATGCTGTAGTAGCAAATAACGCTGGCAATACTATTTCCAGATTCACTGGCAGCACTGGCGAGCAAGCAGCTGGCAATATTTTCCGCAACGCTACTCGCAATTTGACTATCAATAATTATAGTGGAAACACTAATATTTATTATGAACATGCTGCAACAGAAAACGGCGGAATTACCTTTGCTGCAGGCGATACCATTATTAATAGCGCAGCAGCTGGTTCTAATGTGACCTTAATTACCCAAAAAGGTAACATTGATGTCACTGTAGAAGAGCAAGTCAATACAGCATTGAATGCTTTGGCAAATAAACTTTTGTATCATGAGTTTGTAAATGATGTTCATAACTTAACTGGTAAAGTTGCCATTGCAGAAGGACTAACCACTCAAAGTCAACTATCTGTTGTAGGAGATATTAATTTTGATGCAACAGGCAGAGGCGTTTATGGTACTGTTACCCCTGTGAAATATGCAAATGGTATTGCTGGCAGCTCTGCAGATACAGAATACTATGAAGCTAACATTACAACTGATTATACGAATTATAACTTTACTGTATTTGATGAAAACAGCAAAGTATATGTTCCCTTTATCGACATTTCTTATATTCCCAATGACAGCTCCTCTATTAGGGATTTAACTATTTCTAATCCTGAAGGTACTCTTGTTGTAAATAATACCACCAAGGACGTGGCCGTAAAAACCCATACTAGAAATATTACATTCAATGATGATGTATTAATCAACAGTACTGGGGTAGGCCTGTATGCAGAGTCTAATGTATCTCCCATGTACTCTGATACAATTAAAGCTAATAAGCTATTGACTATTTCTAGTGCTGGCAATGGCTTTGAGGCACATGGCGGCTGGATTTACCTCAATGGTGGGGTAGACATTACTTCTGGTGCAGATGCAATTCATATCGAGCATAAAGTTGAAAACGGCACTCAAGCTCAGATGGACATGACTGTATCTGGCGGTAGCATTAAATCTACAGCTCAAAATGGTAATGCCATTTATGTAGCAGGCGGCAACGGTATCAAGGTCAATGCAGGAACCAACAATAAGGTAGCAATTGATGGTAATATCTCCTTACAACGTGGTACAACCGGTTCTAATGGCAGTGCAAAGGGTAGTGCAACCATCAACCTCAATACTGAAGATTCCTACTGGAATGGTAATCTTGTAGTATTCGCTGAAGACATGGGCTATAGCAATATGAATTTGACACTAGCCAATGGTGCAACATGGAGACAAAATGCTCAACAAGAAGCTAGTCAAATAGAAACCTTTGCAGGTGGCAACAGTGTTGAAAATGCTGGCAATATTTATCGTGCAGGCTCTGGCGATATGACCATTAAGTCTTATAGTGGATTTGCTAATATCTTCTATGGTCATGAATCTAGCGATCCTGTTAAGATGATTGGTGGCGATACCATTATTAATAATGCAGTCTATGGCTCTAGCATTTCCTTAATCACTGATAATACAGGTGTAAATACTACAAACTATGAGGATGTTTTAAGTGCGTTGGCTGCTAAATTGGTATATACCGATGCTGGAAACAATGCATCTAACCTTAAGGGTAAAGTATCAATTGCTGAGGGCTTAACAACTGCTGATGTAGTGAAGTACTTCGGTACGCTTGGCTACGATGATAATGGTAGAGGCGTAGTATCTAATAGTGAAGCGGAATTGACTCAAACTACTATAGATTCAACTATTACTGGTAACTATACCTTCACACATGATATCAACAACATCAATACTACCAATACAGAAGCAATAAAACTAGGTGCGGATAACTACAATTTGGATGCCACCGGTAAAGTGGTTAATATTAACGTTACATCTGATTCTGGTACCAATGCTCTTGTCTATGATTCTGGAACTAAACGGAATGCAAAACTTAATGTTAACGCAAACGATATAAGTATAGCTTTGAATGCAGCCGGCAATGCATCCGCAGTATCTGTTGTAGGTTACAATACCACAACATTCAATAGTGATATGGATATCATTGCAAAGACTACTGCTGGAAATCACGTAACTGGTATTTACTTGGGTAAGAATTCCTACAGTTACAATAAAGCAATTATTAACGGCAATCTTACCATGCGTGATGGTGAAGATGGTTATGGTGTAACCAATGGCAATACTATTGGTAATACTATTGACGCAAATTACAATGTTGCAGGTATTGACGTTAATTGCTTTGACTTAGATATCAAGGGCTTGATTGACCTCAAAGTTGATGGAACTGGCTTAGTTGTTAGAAATTCTGCAAGCGATAGTGGTCGCGTAAATATCAAAGGTGGTTCCATTGAGGTTAATAGAAATCCTGTGGAGGGTATCTATAATTATGCTATTGAAGCCTACAATGGCGGTAAGAACATCCAATTCAACTCTTCCGCTGCGTCCGATGTATTGGTAAATATTAAGGGCAATATTGGCCTGTTAACTCCTGGAAGGTCTGGCAATATTCTTAACCTTGGTTTGGCAAATGCCGAATCTTCTTGGACTGGCGTAATGCATGACGTCAATGGTACTTCTACTGTAACACTGAAGAACGGCGCAACGTGGAACAACGAGCTGTGGGGACCGACGTATGATGCAGCTGGTGCATTCCTAGGCAGCGTTATTGATATCTTTCTTTGTGGTAGC
>CAMFZA010000087.1 GCA_946002345.1 uncultured Phascolarctobacterium sp.
CCGCAGTACCTATGGCTGCTCGTGTATCTCAAAAAGTTGGCCAAAAATGCAATCCTGCTAACTTCCTGCTGATGCATGCTATGGGCCCCAACGTTGCAGGCGTTATTGGTACCGCAGTTGCAGCTGGTACCATGCTGGCTATGATTGGTCCTGTTAAATAATTTTCCACTGCAACTCCCCTAAGAGGGTGCGCTTGTCGCACCCTCTTTTTTGTGCTTTTTTTGCAAAAGCGCCATAGAAAAGACACATCTTCTTGGTATGATTATCTTGACCCCCAAAGGAGGGGACGGTATCATAAACGAAAATAAGAAAATTATAAATGAGGGATTGCTATGTTGAAGTTTTTGGAAAAGAATAAGTATATGATCATTGTAGCTGCATTAGTTCTGGCTGGTAGCTATGGTGGCTATAGGTATTATCAAAGCACCCAAGCCGCAACGGAAACCATCAAGCTGGGTAAGGTTACTCGGGGCGATTTGACGGAAACCGTTTCAGCAACCGGCTCTTTAACGGCCTTGGATAATGTGGACATCAGCTCCAAGATTACGGGACGCATTGTGGAGGTTTTAGTTAAGGAAAACCAGCATGTGAATGCCGGTGATGTTTTGGTGCGCTTGGATGACACTGCTTTAAAGGCTACCTTGGCTCAGATGGAGGCCAAGCTGATTAATGCCCAGCTTACCTATAATCGTGACCGGGATTTGCTCAATCAAGGTGCTATCAGCCAAGCCACCTATGACGCTGCCTATGCCGATTATTTGGTGGCGAAGAGCAATTATGAAAAGGCTTCCTCGGATGTGAACGATACTATAATTACTACTCCTATCAACGGCTATATTATCGGTAAGCCCACGCCCGTAGGCCAAACCATCAGCTCCGGTATCAGCACGCCTCAGGTTATCATGAGCGTAGCCACTCTGGACAATATGGAAATCGAAGCATTGGTGGATGAGTCCGATATTGGCCAAGTCAAGGAAGGCCAAAAGGTAAAATTTACTGTAGATGCTTATCCTGAGGAAACATTTATGGGCACGGTACGCCTGCTGTCTAAAAAAGCAACTACAGAAAACAACGTAATTTATTATAAGGTTTATGTCACAGTTGATGATGCCAAGGGCAAGCTGTTGCCCACCATGACTGCTAGAGCAGAGTTTATCATCAGTGAGGCTAAGGATGTAACCATGGTGCCCTTGAACTGCATTTATACAGAGGGCAAGCGACGCTATGTGAAGGTTTATAACGAAAAGACCAAGGAAACCAAGGATGTGGATGTTTCTGTGGGCCTGAGCAATGATAACAATATCGTTGTTACTGGTGCTGACCTGCAAGAGGGCGAAAAGCTGCTGGTGAAAAAGGCTGTAGCTAAGCAGACCAATACGAATAGAATGGGACCGCCCCTGCATTAAGGAGTGAGGAAAATGGTAGTTATCCAGCTTAAAGATATTATGAAAACCTATATTATGGGTGACAGCATTGTCCATGCTCTGGACCATGTGAATGTAAGTATTAATTTTGGCGAGTTTACCGCTATTATGGGCCCTTCCGGCAGCGGTAAATCCACCATGATGAATATTTTAGGCTGCCTGGATCGGCCCACCAGTGGGGAATATTATTTGGATGGCAAGGAAATTGCCGGCTACAATGATGATGAGCTGGCTCATACTAGAAACGCTAAAATTGGCTTTGTCTTCCAAAACTTTAATCTGCTCAGCAAGCTTACAGCTCAGGCCAATGTGGCCCTGCCCTTGGTTTATGCCGGCGTGGCGGAAGAGGAGCGCATGGAGCGGGCCAAAAAGGCACTGGAGGCTGTGGGCCTTGGCGCACGCTTAGAGCATAAGCCCATGGAAATGAGTGGTGGCCAGCGTCAGCGTGTAGCCATTGCCAGAGCACTTATCAATAATCCGGCCATTATCATGGCGGATGAACCTACAGGCAATTTGGATACCAAGTCCAGCTACGAGATTATGGATATTTTTAAGGCTTTAAATGAACAGGGCAAGACCGTGGTTATGGTTACCCATGAACCGGATATTGCTGAGCAAACTAAGCGTATTCTGGTAATGCGTGATGGCCAGCTTGTCAGCGACGAAAGAAGGTGATTTCATGTTCAACGAATCTATCAAAATGGCGCTCGATGGCATGATATCCAACAAGCTGCGCACCTTTTTGACGCTTTTAGGCATTTTTCTCGGGGGGGGCGCTGGCATTGGCATGGTGTGCCTGGGCTTTGGTGTTTAGGAAAATATTAAAATTAATATTTCCAAGCTGGGCAGCAACCTGTTGGTGATTACCGCTGGTGGTCGCACTGCTACTGGCGCTCGCTTGGCGGCGGGCGAGGGTGCCAAGCTGACCTATGAGGATGCGGAGGCCATTGTGAAACAGGTGGACGGGGTGGCTCGCATGAGTGCCAGCGTCAACAAAAGCTACCAGCTGGTGGCCGGCAACCAAAACTGGACGAGCCGGGTAGAGGGTACAACTCCCAGTAATTTTGACATCCAAAGCCTGGAGGTTGAGGATGGGCGCATTTTTCACAATAAGGATTTAAACAGTCGCAGCAGAGTGGCTGTTATCGGTTCCACTGTGGCTGAAAGTCTTTTCCCCGAGGGTGAGCCAGTAGGCAAAATGATGCGTATTAATAAGGCTCCCTTTCAGATCATCGGTGTGCTTAAGAGCAAGGGCCAAAGCGGTATGGGCCAGGATCAGGACGATGTGGTCTACATTCCCCTGACCACGGCCCAAAATCGCATGATGGGCATCACTTATGTGCAAAGGGTGACGCTGCAGGCGGAAAATGAGAATGTAATTAATGATGTACAGGCCGAGGCGGAGAGGGTGCTGCGCAATAGACACAAAATTAAGGCGGGGGACTATGACGACTTCACCGTGCGTAATATTGCAGCTATTATGGAAACCATGATGGAAACTGCCAACAGCATTACTATGCTGCTGGGCTGCATTGCGGCCATCTCCCTTTTGGTAGGCGGCATTGGCATTATGAATATCATGCTGGTATCGGTTACCGAGCGCACACGGGAAATCGGCATTCGCAAGGCCTTGGGTGCCACCTATAATAACATCCTTTTGCAGTTTTTGCTGGAGGCCATGGTTATCGGCATTGTGGGCGGTGGCCTAGGCGTGGTGCTGGGCGTGGGTGCTTCCTTTGCCATCAGCCATTTTGCTGGCTGGAACACTGTGATTTCTCTGTGGGCCATTATTATTGCTGTGGTCTTTTCCATTGGCATCGGCCTCTTCTTTGGGATTTATCCTGCTCGCAAGGCTGCCCTTTTGGATCCCATCGACGCTTTGCGCTATGAATAAAAGGTAAAATATAGTATAATAATAATGAAATGTAAAAGGCAGTGGCTCGGGCTACTGTCTTTTTCACAATTTGTTAAGGACAAGCTTGGATAAGAGGTTAGCATGGGCAGAAAGAATTATCTGCGGGAAATAAAGTCCAGCAGGCGAGGAGAGCAAAAGCATAAGGTGAGCTGGCGTGAATATCTGCAGGCCTGGCTGGATTTTTTGCGCAAGCCTAAGACACGCTTTGATTTGCGCGAACGGGCCCTTTTGCTGGTTTTACTGGTTTCGGTAATTATTCTGCTGCAAATGGTTGTGGAATACTTTAGTAATTGATATAATAATATGATAGTATAAATCTGTAGTAATTCTGTGCAAGGCATGGGGGGATGGCTGTGGCTGGCAAAAGCTTAGGTATATTAGGGGGCACCTTTGACCCCATTCATATGGGGCATTTGCGTATGGCGGAGCATGTTTTCCAGCGCATGGAGTTGGAAAACATATTATTTATCCCGGCCTATGTGCCACCTCACAAGCTGGGGCAGGATTTTGCTCCGGCTCAGGACCGTTATGCTATGACGAAGCTGGCTATAGCAGATAATCCTCACTTCACAGTGTCGGATATGGAGCTGCAACGGACGGGTGTATCCTATACCATTGATACTATTCGTCAGCTGCACGAACAATATGGGGACATGGAGCTCCATTTTATTATTGGCGCAGACAGCGTGGCGCAGCTGCATACCTGGCATAATATTGAAGAGATGCTGGAGCTTACTCGGTTTGTGGCCGTGTGGCGTCCTGGCTATGAGGATGCTATGGAAGAGCTGGTGCGTCATCTTGGGCTGCATGCCAAGGAAAGAGTGTTGCTTTTGGATACACCGGTGTACGATATTTCTTCCACGGAAATTCGCACTCGCATTCGGCAAGGAGCTAGCCTGGCAGGACTTGTGCCAGATACTGTAGAAAAGTATATTTACGAACACGGTTTGTATGGATGTAGAACGGGAGAAAAATAACATGATGAGCCTTGAAGAAATGCAGGCCTTGCTCAAGGAAAGTATTCCAGGCAAGCGCTATAAGCATTCCGTAAATGTGTACGAAACAGCCCTGAAGCTGGCAGAAGTCCACGGACTGCCTAAGGAAAAAATTGCTGTGTCTGCCTTGCTGCATGATTGTGGTCGCGAGGTGTCCAGCAAGGACAGCGTGGCTAAGGCCCAGGAGCTGGGCTTGCCCATTGATGAGATAGAAAGGCATCAGCCGATTTTGCTCCATGCCAAGCTGGGCGTGTATAATGCTATGCATAAGTATGGCGTGGCAGATCAGGAGATTTTGGATGGCATCATGTACCACACCACCGGTATTGATGGTATGAGCAAGCTTGCGAAGGTGGTTTATTTGGCTGATATGATTGAGCCGGGGCGGGATTTTCCTGGCGTAGAGGAGCTGCGTAAGCTGGCTCGTAAGGATTTGGACAAGGCCATGCTCATGGCTTATGGTAATACTATTCGTTATTTGATGGAGGGTGGGCTTTTGATTCATCCTCATTGCATTAGAGGCTACAATGAGCTGATTTTGGCGGCAAAAACAAAGTAATTTGGCAGGGAGTACTTTATGGAAGATAAGCAAAATGAGGAGTTGAGACCTCAGCGCCCTAAAAAACGCAAGCTGCGTTGGGGAAGATTGCTGCTGCTTTTGGTTATTGTGGGACTATTTGTGGCTGGTATGTTTTGGGGCAGCGTGTGGGTTTATGACACCTTTATTAATCCGCCCCAGAAAAATGTGGTAGCAGCTGCTGATGACAATATTCGTAAAAATGAAAAGCTGAACGAGCGTATTAATGTGCTGCTTTTGGGCATTGATGATGGTGATAGCGAAGCGGCTGAGTCAGAGCCAAAGCGTACGGATGCGATTATTCTGCTCAGCTTTGATCCAGAGAAGAATTTGGTATCCCTTTTGTCCATTCCCCGTGATACCAAGGTGGTTTTGCCGGGGCACAAGGATCCGGACAAGATTAATGCCGCTTTTGCCTATGGCGGAGCTGTAATGGCCAAGCAAACGGTGGCCAATTTGCTGCGAGTGCCCATTCATTACTATTGCTTAGCTGATTGGCGTGGCTTTATAGAAGTGGTGAATTTAATTGGTGGCGTGGATATTTACGTGGACAAGGATATGTATTACGAGGATCCCTACGCTAATTTAGTCATCGATATTAAGCGTGGCTACCAGCATATGGATGGTAGCACGGCCGGTAAATATGTGCGTTTCCGTAGTGATGAGCTGGGAGATATTGGTCGTGTGCAGCGCCAACAAAAATTCCTCAAGGCCGCAGCAGAGCAAATGTTTTCGGTACAGAACGTAACGAAAATCAGTAGTCTTTTGGCTACTTTGGAAAAATATATTCAAACGGATTTGAATACCCTGACCATGCTGAAGGCTGCGAATAGCTTTAAGCTTTTTGGTGATGAAAAGCTGCGCAGCTGTATGCTTTATGGCAAGTTTGATGATTCCAGTGGCGTTAGCTACTGGGATGCAGATCGCAAGTCTGTTAATAAATCCTTGGATGAGCTGGGCATTCCTTATATCAAGGATGAGGAGGAGCCCAAGGTGGAGGAAGCTCCCCAGCAGGATTTACAACCCAAGGATCGAGAGCAAATATATCGTGAGAAAAACAGTGAGAAAAATTAAAAGGAGGCTTTTACATGGAAACTAAAATGTTAGCTACTAAAATTGCTGCAGCTGCTAGTGATAAAAAAGCAAAGGATATTTTGCTGTTGAATATGGAGGGACTGTCCCCCGTTACCGATTATTATGTAATTTGCAGTGCTAGCAACACCACATTGGTGCGCACCATTGCAGACAATATTGAAGACAAGCTGGGCGAAGCAGGTGTGTTCCCCATCCACAAGGAGGGTTATGCCGATTCTCGCTGGGTGCTTTTGGATTACGGCGATGTAGTTGCCCACATTTTCTTGGAAGAAGAGCGCGATTTTTATAATCTGGAGCAGCTGTGGGCTGATGCTCCCTCCGAGGCTTTTGTGGAGAGTGAAGATGCTGAATAATACAAGACCTGGGGGCAAATTTGTGAAAAAGCCCCTGGTGATACAAAATAACACGAAATATCGTCCTGGCGATGTAGTGACACTGAAGGTGGCGCGTGTTGGTGAAATGGGTGCCTTTCTTGATGGTGGCACTGGCAATACGGATGATGATATTTTGCTGCATAAGCTGCAGCAAACTGCTGAGGTCAAGGAAGGGGATGCCGTTAAGGTTTATCTCTATTTGGACCCCAGCAAGCGCCTGACTGCCAGCATGAAGTTGCCCAAGATGCGGGAAGGACAGCTGGGCTATGTGCGTGTCATCAGCGTTACCCGTGATGGTGGCTTCGTGGATATAGGTGCGGAGCGTGGTGTGTTTTTGCCCTATAGCCAAATGCGTGGCCATGTATCCGAGGGTCAGCTGGTGTGGGTAAAGCTGTATCGGGATAAGAGTGGTCGTCAGGCTGTGACCATGCGTGTGGAAGAGGACATGCAGCGAGCTGCTAAGCCTGCGGAGGGCTTGAAGGTGGGTGACAAGGTTACCGGCACCATTTATAATATTCTTCCGGAGGGCTTTTTCATCTTTACCACCCAGCGCTTTATTGCTTTTTTGCATCGTAGCGAGGTTCCTGGTGGACGTTTAGATTTTGGACAGCAGATTACAGATCTCGTAACCAATCTAAATGAA
>CAMFZA010000088.1 GCA_946002345.1 uncultured Phascolarctobacterium sp.
CTCTACAATAGCGGCACAGGCTGCTTTTTTTGTCAAAGTTTTTACTTCCATGATCTTATTCAGCGGCCAAATAAGCCTTTTGCTCCTCAGTGAGGGTGTCAATGCCTGCACCCATAGCATGCAGCTTCAGAGCCGCAATTTCCGTATTCAGCTCCTCCGGCAGCACATACAGCTTGTTCTCCATGGTGCCCTTATGGTCCAAGAGATACTTCATAGCCAGGAACTGCATAGCAAAGGACAGGTCCATAATCTCGATGGGATGACCATCGCCACAAGCCAGATTTACCAAACGACCCTCGCCCAACAGGTTCAGCTTACGACCATCCGCAGTGGTATAAGTCATAATGTTCTTGCGCACCTCGTAGGGCGGAATGACTGACAATTCCTCCAAATGATGCTTGTTGACCTCCACATCAAAGTGACCTGCATTACACATAACAGCACCATTCTTCATGACCTGCATATGCTCCTTGGTAATGACATCCTTGCAGCCGGTAACGGTAACGAAAATGTCGCCTTCCTTAGCTGCCTCGATCATGGGCATAACCCGGAAGCCATCGAAAACCGCCTCAATACCCTTAATGGGGTCAACCTCGGTAACAATAACATTGGCACCCAAGCCCTTGGCACGCATGGCTACGCCCTTGCCACACCAGCCATAGCCGGCCACAACCACGGTGCGCCCTGCTACGGACATATTAGTGGTACGCATAATGCCATCCCAGGACGATTGCCCGGTACCATAACGATTGTCAAAAAGGTACTTGCAATAAGCATCATTTACAGCGATCATGGGGAAGGCCAAATGACCAGCTGCAGCCAAAGCCTTCAGACGGTGTACGCCGGTGGTGGTTTCCTCACTGCCGCCAATAAGCTTGCCAATCAGGTCGCGACGCTCACCGTGAAGCATGTTCACCAAATCGCCGCCGTCATCTATAATCAAATCCGGCTCAATCTTCAGCGCTTCACGCAGGTACATATCATACTCTTCGTTGGTGCAAGCATGGGTTGCAAAAACGGTGATGCCGCTGTCCACAAGAGCTGCGGCAATCTCGTCCTGAGTGGACAGGGGGTTGGAGCCAGTAACTACCACATTGGCACCTGCATTCTTCAGCACCATGGCCAAATAAGCAGTCTTAGCCTCAAGATGAATGGTTACCACCATGTTCAAGCCGGCAAAGGGCTTGGTTGCGCTATATTTTTCATTCAAAATGTTCAGCAAAGGCATATATTCCTTGGCCCAGGCAATACGTTGATGGCCTAAGGGAGCCAACTTAATATCCTTAATCATGCTTTCCATGTATCAAAAATCCTCCTCGCTTTGTTCTTGCAGTTTTTTAATATTTTCTATATAGGGCGCCTGAATAACGCCATATTCCGTAATAATACCGGCGATGAGCTCTGCCGGAGTCACATCAAAGGCCGGGTTAAAGGTATTTACGCCGCTAGGAGCAGTCTGCTCGCTGCGGAAGTACTTTACCTCTTCGCCTGCACGCTCTTCAATGGGAATTTGCTGGCCACTGGCAATGCTAAAATCAAAGGTGCTCACCGGAGCCGCAATGTAAAAGGGAATCCCGTGGGCTTTAGCAGCTAGGGCCACCCCATAGGTGCCAATTTTATTGGCGGTATCCCCATTGGCAGCAATGCGGTCCGCACCCACAACCACAGCGTTGATGCCCTTTTGCCGCATGGTCCAGGCCGCCATATTATCAGTAATCAGTGTTACAGGAATGCCATCCTCAAAAAGTTCGTAGGCTGTAAGCCGGGCCCCCTGCAGGAGGGGTCTCGTTTCGTCGGCGTAAACCATTTTGATTTTACCCTGAGCATGAGCACTGCGAATAACCCCCAAGGCCGTTCCCCAGCCACAGGTAGCCAAGGCACCAGCGTTGCAATGGGTCAGCACCCCTGCCTGCTGGGGCAGCACCGCCGCACCATATTCACCCATTCTTTGATTACGGGCAATATCCTCATTATAGATTTTTACAGCTGCCGCCTCTAAGGCCTGAATAACCTTATAGGGCGGAGTATCGGCCTCATGCAGCTCCACGGCCAAGGCGTACTGTTTATTAGCAGCCCAGGCTAGATTCACTGCAGTAGGACGAGCGCTGATCAAATCATCCCTTACCTTGGCCAAGGCAGCTAAAAAATCAGGCTTATCTGCGCACTCATGGGCACCCAGCACCATGGCAAAGGCCGCCGCTGCGCCAATGGCCGGTGCACCGCGCACCTCCAGCCTTTTTATAGCCAGCTTCACTCTTTGATAATCCTTGCAGGCAATAAACTCGCACTCCTGGGGTAGCTTGGTTTGGTCCAAAACCTCCAAAAGCTGCTGCTCCTGCCGCCATATCATTGTTTCAACCATACTTGCTCCTTACAGCTTAAAACCGCCAAATTCCTTCAGGGCAGTGTGGCAGCCACAGGTTGCTGCTACAGGCTCGTTATCATTAATAAAGGCAGCAATGAGCTTGTTCATATTGTTAATGCTCTTGCCCATGGCCTCCACCACCTCCATATGGGACAGGGGTGTGGGCGAAATACCAGCAGCCATATTGGTTACGATGGAGCAGGTGCTATAGCACATTTCTGCCTCACGGGCCAAAATGCATTCCGGCATATTGGTCATGCCCACCAGGTCGCCGCCCAGCATAGCATAAGCTTTAATTTCCGCAGCACTTTCAAAGCGAGGACCCTCGGTAGCAACATATACGCCCTCCTTATGGAAGGGAATGTCTAGCTTTTCTAAGCATCTAATAACTCGCTCACGCACGCAGGGGCAATAGGGATAGGAAAAATCCACATGCACTACCCCACGCTCGGGAGTATCATAAAAGGTGTTAATGCGACTTTTTGTGAAATCCAAAACATTAGAGCACACTACAAAATGACCGGCCTTCATTGCCGGGTTTAGGCTGCCTACAGCGGTGGTAGCAAAAATCTCCTCGGTACCAAGGCTTTTCAAGGCCCAGATATTGGCTCGATAATTAACCTTATGGGGAGCAGTCTTGTGTCCTACCCCGTGGCGAGTAATGAAAATGACCTGGTTGTCGGCCAGTTCACCTATATTGCACAATGCTTGCCCATAGGGTGTAGCAATAATCCTTTCCTCAAAGCCCTGCAGGGCCTCCGGACTATAGATACCAGTACCACCGATAATCGCTATTTTACGCATGTTTTTCCTCCTTTAAATAAAAATTAGGGAAATATGGAACTTAATTATTATCATTAGGTGTGGCTAAAGCTGCCAGCTTATCTAAAAGCTGCAGCAAATCAAGGGGCTGGGAAATGGTGTAGTCTGGCTTGCCCTGCTCCAGCAGGCTTTGCCAATCTAATTGGGTATATTCCACTGCCACCGTCACACAGCCAGCAGCATTGCCACTTTGCATATCAAAGGGACTATCCCCCACGCATAGACATTCACCGGGAGTCAGCCCCAAGCGTTGACAGGCCAAAAGCATGGGGTCCGGTGCCGGCTTGCCCCGCTCCGTATCAAGAACGCTAACCGTTTCATCAATATAGGGCAGCATACCCAAGCACTGCATTCCCCGCTCTAGCATATAGGCCTTTTTCGAGGTCACCACTGCCAGCTTAAGGTCCCGCTGCTTTAGCTGCACTAAAAGCTCTGCCACGCCGGGGATGGGCTTAATCATGGTATCATGGTTTGCTGCGTTAAAGGCACCATAGATTTGGCGCAGCTCCAAAATACGCTGCTGCTCGTGTATGCCACTAAGTAGCTCCAGTGCATCACCCAAGGGCAGGCCAATGGTGTCGATAATCCTTTGCCTATCCGGCTTCAGGCCCAAGGCTGTCACACAGGTATGTTCAAAGGTGGCCACAATCAGGTCTATAGTATTGGCTAGAGTGCCATCAAAATCAAACAAAATTCCTTTGATCAAGGCTTTCTCCTTTATACAAAAAATGCTTTCTTATCTTATACATTATAGCATAAACTGCGTCTAAAGGGAATGAGTAGATTAAAAGTATACAATATGTTTATCAGTATATACTGTATCAATAAAAGAAAAGCTGTGTCACTCTTACAGCAACACAGCTTGCAGCCTTATGTAATCATTCCTGTAACGAAACGTTACTCGAAACAAATGTTCTCTTTACTTTTTATCCCGAACAAAAATAACTTCTTTAGGTCCATCATTTACTGCATCCTCGGGGATAATCACATCATCAAAGCTAATGCCACGAGTATGCAGGGTGTGATTCCATTCATGCTCATTACGATGCCACCAGCCTAAGGCGGTGATGGGCACCCAGCTATAGATGAAGATCGGATATAGCAATAAATACAGCCAGGATTTCCAGGAAGCACGAATTTTCCACAGCACAGCCACCGGGAAGATATACTGACCTACACCAACAATGGTCCAAACCTCCAAGGGAATAATTGTGTAAAGGATATTGGTGTAAAAGGGCACATAATTATAAATGTAACTACACAGCACAAAGAAGGTGGACACCATGAGGAAATAGGGCTGAATCAGGTTCACGGAGCAATCCAGCATAACAAGGTTCCGGGTTTTGATGGCCTTCTTCACCATGGGCCATAAATAGCGGTCAGCCACATCAAAATGGCCCTGGGACCAACGCTTGCGCTGATGCCAGGTTTGCATAAAGGTCAAGGGCTTTTCGTCATAAATAATAGCATCATGAGCCCAAGTAGTGGGAATATTTTCCATCATGGCCTGAATGGTGAACTCCATATCCTCCGTCAGGCAGGTTGCACGCCAACCATAACGCTTCAAAACCTCCGTATCAAAGCACATGCCCGTACCACCTAAGCAACAGGATAAGCCCATATTATACTTAGCCAGGCTCCACACATGGTTAACAATCCAGAAGGAAATAGCAAAGACGCCGCTCACCCAGGTATCAGTGGGGTTTTTAGCATCAATATAGCCCTGAATAATGCGCTCACCATTGCAAAGGCGGCTATTCATCTCCTGCAGGAAATTGGGATGCACCAAATTATCCGCATCAAAGACGCACACAGCGTCGTACTTACGCTCCAGCCTAAAAAGACGCTCAAACATCCAGGCCAAGGCAAAGCCCTTGCCCTTGCCCTCCTCGCTAAAACGCTCATGGACAATGGCGCCAGCCTTGCGAGCCACCTCTGCCGTGTGGTCATCACAATTATCTGCAACTACAAATATATCATACAAGGCGTCATTATAATTCAAACGACGCAGATTATCGACTAACTGGGCAATAACCCGCTCCTCGTTATGAGCACAGGCGATAAGGGCGAAGGTTTTGCTTTCATCGTATATTTTAACTTCCTTTTTCTTGCCGAACAGACCGAACCAGGATACAAAGAAATAATACAGGGTAAAAAAGATAATTAATAGCTGCAAAGGTATCATGACTATATCAAAAACTGTATACATCAAAAATCTCCTTTACTCCCAAAAAAATGGGTTTATAGCTAAACTAAAAACTCACTGGGGGTGACAATATTTTTATTTGTTCTTGCCAGTAGCGGCACGATAAACATGATTGATAATACCAGCAATGGTGTAGGTAAACATACCGATAAAGGGCCAAGCACCTGGACGATTAAAGAGCATGGCTGCGCCGATTACCACAGCAATAATCACTGGCAAGCGATACATGGGGTTGCCCTTGCCCTTAAAATCCGGGAATTTAACCTCGCTATACATGATGACAGCAATGGCCAGAGTCATAATGGCCACAGCATAGATGCCAAAATTGTAGCCGCTCAGCACATAGGCAGCCAAAAAGCAAGCGCCTGCCGGAATGGGCATGCCTTGAAAATAGCCGTGCACCACACCGGTGTTGCAGTTGAAGCGAGCCAAACGCAGACAGCCGCCCACGGCAAACAGGGCAGCAATAACCTGTCCCACCAAGCCCAACTCCTGCAGACCAAACTGATAAATCATAATGGCAGGGGCTACGCCGAAGGAGCACATATCACAAAGGGAGTCCATTTCCTTGCCAAAGTCACCGCCGCCCACGCCCAAGGCACGAGCAGCACGCCCGTCCAGGGAGTCCAAAATGACGGCAATAACGATAAAAATCGGAGCATAGAAAAAGTCACCCTGAATAGTCTTGAAGATGGACAAAATGCCAAAAATCAAGCTAGCGGAACTAATGCTATTGGGAACAAGACGACGATAATTCATGCTTTAATCCTCCCCACTACGGTAACGCCACCAACCACGGTCTGGCCCTTCTTAACGCAGATCTCTACGTTACGGGGCACAATGAGCTCGGTGCTGGAGCCGAATTTAATCATGCCATAGGTTTCGCCCTGTTGGAGCTGGTGACCAACAGTAACCCAGGACACCATGCGCCGTGCCAACAGGCCAGCCACCTGAATCACCAAAAAGCGGATGCGTCCGTTGTCGATGCCCACTGCATGGCGTTCATTTTCAAAGGAAGCAGACTTTTCGTAGGCCGGCACAAACTGGCCGCAGGTATAGCGCTGGTATTTAATCTCGCCATCCAAGGGACTGCGATTAGTGTGCACGTCGACGCCGGAAAGGAAACAGGGCAGCTTCAAGGCAGGCTCATTTAACTATTCCTCATCAAAACCCTCCTCCCCACCCATAACGGTACCATCGGCAGGAGAATAAAGAATATTGGGGTCATAGGGCATTCTGCGGTGAAAATCACGGAAGAAGTAGGCAAAATAAAGTGCCAAAACCACAGGAATAACAGCCCAATAAATGCCAAAAAAGAAGTACACAATGACTGCCAAAACTAAAGAAGCTATAATAAAGGGATACCCCTCTTTCACAATAAACATAAACATCCTCGCTTTCCGGTTAGTTCTAAGTGGGATAAAGGTCTCGCTAAATATCTTGATTATTTACATATGAAAAAAGTGATGGATGCAGGCAAATTGCTCACTCCATCACTTTATTATAATACAGCTTATGGTTTTTGTCCACGCCAAGCGTCAAATATTTGACAAAAACCTTCTCCTCCCTTTGGCTCCCCCTTAGGGGGAGCTGTCAGCGCAGCTGACTGAGGGGGATTTTTTCGAAC
>CAMFZA010000089.1 GCA_946002345.1 uncultured Phascolarctobacterium sp.
GGAGTGGGTGGGATTCGAACCCACGCACGGGGTAAACCGTCTAACGATTTAGCAAACCGTCCTCTTCAGCCAGCTTGAGTACCACTCCATTAGACTACTATATGAGTATAACATAAATGTTGCCATTTGGCAAGCATTATTTATGCTGTTTTTTAGCAAAATGGCGGAAAGGGTGGGATTCGAACCCACGGAGGGCTTGTACCCTCGCTAGTTTTCAAGACTAGAGCCTTAAACCACTCGGCCACCTTTCCGTAACAGTATTATTTTACTAAAAAAATAGCTCCGCGTCAACTAGTTTATCCTAGTGCTTTATCTGTCTCAGCCAAGGTCTCTTTTTCCAGCTCCTCTGCCGTCTTGAGCAGCTCGTCCAGCTCTGCAGCCACCTTGCGATTATACTCCTCATCCTTAGTCAGGCCCAAATTAATGCGCACATTATACTCTGCACAGCGCAGTGCTGCCCGGGCCAGAAGAGCACTGCAAGCCCCATCCGTAATAACGCCTGGGTTACCAATGCACACCAATCTTTGAGCCAGCTGAAGCACTCTGTAGGATGCTCTGGCAATGGCCAAGGGCACCTCCGCTGCCTGCTTGGCCGCATTACGGATGGCAGCAGTACGCGCTACCTTTTCTGCTTCCGTAGCCTTGGGCAGCTTATAGCAGGACATAAAGCTATTGAAAACAGTAGCATCCTCCTCCACCAGTCTCAACAGGTTTTGGCGTATCTCCTCGGCTGCTGCCAAAAGCTCCTTGATTTCCGGCTCTACCGGCGCAAATTTTTCCTTGCCCAGGGTCAAGTTAGCTACCATGGAGGATAGCGCCGCCGCCAAGGCTCCGGCCATGGCCGCACCACCGCCACCACCAGGGGCCGGCGCACTGCTGGCAAGCGCTGTCAAAAATTCCTTACTCGTCAAATCTGTCAATGTGCTCATCTTCATTCCTCCTCATAGTCTTAACAATGCTTGCTGCATACTACACAAAAGGCTATGGGTCAAACACAGCATTGTGTTCGGCCACATAGCCTTAAATCATTGCGCTAACCACCGCCGCACCTGCACCACTGCAGCGTATGCATCCAGTGGCTGAGGCGGCACCAGCATTCCCAAGGGTACCAGCCTGCGCCAGCCTTGTGGTGGGTTTACCTGCCAATATAGGGTACGTGCCTCTTCGGTGCTGTGGGCTTCACCTATCAATGCCAAGGGCACCCCAGGAAAGGCCCTGCGCACAGCGTCACTTATGCTCTTACTGTTGGTGCCATCACCCATAACAATGCCACCAAGCTTATGCGTAGCCACAAAAGCGCGCAACTCTTGGTCAATATGCTGGGTCATGGCAATATGCAATGCCACTATTGCCCCTGCCCTATCCACCAAGGCCAGACCCGTTTTGCTGCGGCCTGGGTCAATACCCAAATAATAAGTTTCCTTATTCATCTACTTCACTCTTGGTCTGCTTCGGAATAACCTCCAGCCGCAGCCGTACCGGTCCTGCAGTGGTAATGTCGCCCTTGGCATAGGCCTTGATGGTAAAGGCACCACTGGTACGACGAATGGCGTTGCTGGTTTCAATCATGGTGGCTGCATCCATATTACCCACCTTGCCGCTCAAGGGGTCGGGCAGAACACCGGCCTGCACAGCCTGATGATTTACCTGGGTCAAAAAGCCCATGAGCAGGTTATCATGGCTGGCCGAGTCAGTATGTAGGTCATAATCAGCACTGTAGATCAAGGTGCCATCAGGATAAATAAACTGGTTCTCGAACATTTCGATTTCGCAAACAGCCAGCTCACCCACGATTATATTGGCTACCGTGCGCACTCTAAAGAACAAGTTACCCTTGCTCTTGTCCAGGGCTCGCACTGCATTGTCCACAGCACCCCGACTAAGCCAAATGGCCTGCAGGGGCTGCTCACTTTGCCGCATGCCCAAGCGCTCCAGAGCCGCTTCATTTGCATTTTGCAAAAGCCAATTTACCTGTGCCAGGTTGGCATCATGCTTAAGGCCGCCCCGCATTACACCAGCGTAAACAACCTCACCAGCACGGTAATATACCTGACCCTCGCGCATATTGATAATACCCTTGCGCAGGTCATCCGTGGTTTTTTCCAGCTCTTCAATTTCACTTGTCAGCTGGGCCTTGGACTCAGTCAGAGTGGTCAGTTCCTCCTGAGCCTTACTATACATGCTATTCACCTCGGCGAGCTTCGCCTCCATAGCATCATTTTCGCGCATGCTGGCCTGCATTTTAGCGTCCAGCTCGCTAATTTTTTTATTTTGCTCCTCCACTCGCTCCTTAGCTGCGTCTAATGCCACCGCAGCCCCTGCTTTTTCTGCATTAAGCAGCTTCAGCTCCCGCTGCAGCTTGTCCATGCCAAACAGGGCTGTGCGTGCACTTTGAGAGGAAACAGCCATAACGCCTATGGTAAGCACTGCAATAATAGTGCCACTGGTTACAGTCAGCAAGATGGATGTATGCTTGGGCCTAAGGCCAAAGATGGACATTCTTTTTTTGCCTATTTTGCTGCCCATTTTATCGGCCAGATAAGCGATAAAACCGCCCACTATAGCCATAATGATAATTAATCTGATACCTACCAACGGGCCACCTCTCTTCGAGGCTAGCTTTTGTCAGCCTCTTGCAAAGTCAAATCTCGTTAAATATTTTTCTTCTTCATAAAATACAGACCTATGCCCAGGCATAAAATGTTGGGCAATGCACAGGCCAGCAGCGGCGGCATGGCGCCACCCTTGCCCAAGCCGGTGGTAAAGGTCATGACTGCGTAATAAATAAAGATGACAATAACACTAATGCCCAAGCCTATGGAGGAGCTAGTTCTTTGCTTTTGAGTGCCCAGACAGGCGCCAATCATGGCAAAGAAGAAGCTGGCCAAGGGAATATTGATACGCATGAAAATCTCACACCATTGGCGGTTGGTGGGGCTCTTTTGCTCCTCCAGCATGCCAATATACTCCCGCAGCTCCCGGATGGTCATCTCCTCCGGCTCCTTTTGCTCCCAAGAAATCTGCTTAGGTGAAAAGCTCAGGGGAATGATCTGCTCTGTAAATTTGGCAGAGCTGGTTACGCCCTCTTGGTCATCCAGAGCAAAGACATTGCCATTGACAATGCGCCAGGCGCCGTTTTCCCAATAGCCCTCACGAGCAGTCTGAATGCGGGAAATACGACCCTTGTTGAATTCCTCAATGGTAATATCCGTCATCTTACCCTTTTTCTCATCAAACTTATTGGCATAAGTAACTCTTTGAGTTGTGCCACTGATGGTTTTGATGACGATATGCTCCTGAGTGGTGGGTCTGGTGTTATGCTTAATCTCTTCGTTCAAAATACGCCTTGATTCTGCCTTGGAAAAGGGCACCATTTTTTCGGCCCACACCAATGAGAACATGCTGACGATAAAGCCAACCACCAGTACAGGTGCCACAATGCGGTAATAGCTGACGCCACCTGCCTTCATAGCGGTGATTTCGCTGCTACCGGACAGCTTGCCAAAGGCCATAAGGGCCGCCAAAAGCATGGACATGGGGAAGGTGTAGTTGATGATTTCCGGCATGTTGTACATGAACAGGCGGGCAATGGTCTCCAAAGGCGCACCATATTTGGTGATATATTGGGTGATTTTGAACAGCATGGTGCTGGCGATAAAGATGCTGGAGAAAGCGGCAACACCGAAGGCGAAGGGATAGCGCAGTTCCTTTAAGACATAACGGTCTAATAATCGTAAACGCACTTTTCTTCCTCCTACATGCTAAAGTTATCGCCCAAGTAGTATTTACGAGCGATGGGGTCATTGGCAATGGTTTCGCTGTCACCATGGAGCAAAATCTTGCCATTGGCCAGGATATAAGCCTTGTCCACAATGCTCAAGGTTTCGCGCACGTTGTGGTCGGTGATAAGGATGCCGATGCCCCGCTTGGCCAAATGGGCAATCATACCCTGAATATCGGCCACGGCAATGGGGTCAATGCCGGCGAAGGGCTCATCCAGCAAAATGAAGGCCGGGTCCGTAGCCAAGGCACGGGCGATTTCTACGCGGCGGCGCTCACCACCGGACAAAGCCTTGCCCTCGCTCTTGCGCACATGATTCAAACGAAATTCATCCAGCAGAGCATTCATTTTTGCCACTCTTTCCTCGGCAGACAATTCCGTGGTCTCCAAAATAGCCAGGATATTGTCTTCAACGGACATTTTGCTAAAAATGGATGCTTCCTGTGGCAGATAGCCGATGCCAGCTCGAGCACGCTCATACATGGGCATTTTGGAGATGTCCCGACCATCCAAAGTGACAGTACCAGCGTTGGGTGTTTCGATACCAACAATCATATAGAAGGTGGTAGTTTTGCCAGCACCGTTGGGCCCCAAAAGGCCCACAACTGTACCCTG
This sequence comes from uncultured Phascolarctobacterium sp., assembly GCA_946002345.1. Taxonomy (GTDB): domain Bacteria; phylum Bacillota; class Negativicutes; order Acidaminococcales; family Acidaminococcaceae; genus Phascolarctobacterium_A. The sequence continues at coordinate 4,397 of CAMFZA010000089.1, forward strand.
CTCCACTTCAATGCTCACACCGTCCACTACATGACGTTCATTATAAATTTTTACCAGGTTATCGGTTCTAATAATCAAGCTTGTGTCCTCCGTCCCTTAAGCCAGAGTTTTTGCAGCCTGTTGTTCCTTGCCGGGAAGAGCGGGCTGCTTTTCGGGAACGTAATAGATGGTTACATCGCCATCAGCCATGGCTACATTAGCATTGGTCAGGCGCAGCTTATCACCGGAAACAGTGTTACCGTTTTGGGTGGCGGTAGCGTTGCCTTGCAGCTCCACATATCCCCCCTTATCGGTTTTATACACGGCGCTGTTGGCCGCTGCAGTCAAATCACGGGCAGGGCTATCAATGGTAACACCGCCGGTGGCATTGGCAATGCCCTGAGCAATGTCATAATCAATTTTACCAGCCTTGAGCACGCTGCCATCAGTGTCGGTAAGACGAGCCCAGCCGCCCATGGTTTCGGCATACTGGCGTCCCTTGTAATAATCAATGCGGTCCGCGCTGATGGTTTTGCCCTCTTTAGTGAGGGAAGCATTACCAACGGCAGACATATCGTTTTCGTTGTGGGCAATAAATTCACGGCACACAATGTGAGCATCAGCTCTGTCCACCATAACATTGCCTACCAGCAGACCACTTTTTTTCTTGCTGTTAAACTTAGCATAATTGGCAGTGGCCACGCCTCCATCCTGCTTGAGCTCCACGTGGCCCTTGGCCTCGCCCTCGCCTGTTTGCAGGTTGTATTCTAACTCATCGGCCTTAACACTGAAGTTATTGGCTGCTGCCCACACGCAGGAGTGCAGTCCCAGTGTTAAAGCCATGGCTACCATTGCCAGGATTAATTTCTTCTTCATTATCACTCTATTCGCCGCCTTTCGTAACCTTCGCATTACCCTTCAGCTTAACACTTTGGAAAGCGCTGGTGGTGCTAGCCTCATCGGCCACCGCTGTGTAATCATCCTTGACCAGCTTAACATGGCCTTGGGCGGTAATTAACTCGTCCTTTTGCTGCCAAGAAACCTTATCTGCAAAGAATTCGCCTCCGCTGGTCAGCTTGGCCTGTACATGCCCTTCCAAGAAAAAATCATTCTTTTTGATGGCGGCTTCGCCCTTATCAGCACTCATCTCCAAGTAGCTGCCATCGCTGCGATATAGCTTGCCCTTGATGCCCTTGAGCTGAGCCACATCCTTTTCCCTAATGTTGACTACCTCAGCCACGGTAAATTCCCACAAGAGCTTGCCATCCTTTTCCCTCTTAAGCACACTGTTTTTCAATGATGCGTTAAGCTGGGCCTTGACGCCCTTGCCCGCATCCACATTGACGGGCTTGTCCCCACTCAGCATCAGCCAGGCAATGACAGCAGAGGCAATAGCAATGCCTGCCACAATGGCCATAATCACTTTCTTATTTTTCATTAGCCTTGCTGTCCTCCTCAGGTGGTGTATAGGGTGTATTCCAACGATGCTGGAACCAAATCCAGTTATCAGGATATTCCTTAATAATCTTTTCGACCTCTTGGGTCATTTTCAAGGTTACATTATAGTCATCGACCACTGTATCCCCGGTGAACTCATAACGAATGGGGTCCTTAACAATGGCCTGATGACCGTAGCCATCGGGTTTACGTACGATAAAAATAGGAATAATGGGCGCCTTAAATTTGCGAGCAAAATAGGCCGGACCCGTTGGGGTGGAGGCCATCTTTCCTAGGAAGGGCACGAAAATGCCGTCATAACCGCCATCTTGGTCCGCAATAAGCCCCAGCATGCGCCCCTTTTTCATGGCTCGAGCACAGCCCAAAATTTCGCTGGTGCCACGGGCGAAGATTTCCTGCCCCGCGCCACGACGCAGCTCGTTCATAAAGTCACTATATACCCTATTGGGCTGAGGCTTTTCCACGGCGCTCAGCGGGAAGCCGTTGAGGGCCAAGCCTGCACCCAGCCATTCCCAGTTATCCATGTGGCAGGCTAGCATAACCACGCCTTTATTCTCGTGCACAGCTTCCCAAAGGATATCCGGTCGGTCAAAGGTCACCAAACCACGAATATTATCCTTATTCAAGGCCGGCATGTACATGATTTCCATAAAGGTCATGCCCAAATTAACGAAAAGCCGTTTAATGGTAGCCTTAGCCTGCTCATCACTGTAGCCTAAGCGCTCCTTGATGGTCTCTTCCGCTCTGATGCGCTGCTTTTTAGCAATTTTATGGTACAAATGGCCTATACCCCGACCAATGTTCACCACCAGCTTATAGGGCAGCCAGGATATGATTGTACTCAATGTTTTTAGTAAATAATATAACCACATTATTGTTTATCTCCTTGACCTGCGTTGAGATAAGAATTAACAATGACGTTCCACTTGTCTTGAGCAGCAAGAATCATGGTAATGGCTTCACGTACAGCACCACGTCCGCCACTGGCCTTGGTTATAATATCGGCCACAGCCAGCACCTCCATAGCGGCATCAGCTGGCACAAGGTTGAGCCCTGAAGCCTTGAAAGCAGGAATATCGTTAAGGTCATCACCCATATAGGCAATTTCTTCCCGCACAAGGCCCAACTCATGAGCCATTTGCTGCAAGGCTAGCCGCTTATCCTTAACTCCCTGCTGCAAGAG
>CAMFZA010000090.1 GCA_946002345.1 uncultured Phascolarctobacterium sp.
ACGAGCAGTTCAAGGTGCGCAAGACGGAATACAAGGGCGAGACCTGGTTCGTGGGCCGAGATGTGGCGTCCATCCTGGGCTACGCCAATAACCGCAAGGCCATCTTAGACCATGTGGAGGAGGACGACCGCTTCGTAGCGGAGCTACAAACCCCCAAGGGCGACCGCAGCGCCATGGTCATCAACGAAATCGGCGTCTATTCCCTGGTCCTGGGCAGCAAGCTGCCGGAGGCCAAAAGCTTTAAGCGTTGGATTTGTAAGGAGGTTATCCCCTCCATTCGCAGGACCGGCGCTTACATGACGGACGAAACGCTGTCCCGGGTGCAGGCCGACCCTGCCGCCCTGCAGGAACTCACTGCCAAGCTGGAGGAGGAACGGGCCAAGCACATCGAAACGCTGAAGCTAGTAGGCCAGCATGAGCAGACAATAAAAGAAAAAGATGCTTTAATCCAGCGCAAAAACGCTTACTTTGAGCGCAACAAGCCCCGCATCGACTTCGCCAAGGCGGTATACGAAAACAAAACGGCAATTTTAGTGGGCGAAATGGCCAAGCTGCTCAACCAAAACGGCATCCAAATCGGCCAAAACCGCTTCTTCCAATGGCTGCGGGAAAAGGGCTATTTGCAGAGCAAGGAGGGGCAAATGTGGAACGTGCCCTACCAAAAATGCATCGAAAGCGGTCTTTTTATCATCAAGGAAAGCATTGCCAAGGCCAAGGATGGCAGCGAAATCATCAGCCGCACCCCCATGGTCACGGGCAAGGGGCAACGCTATTTTATCAGTAAGTTTTTAGAGACTAGGGATGAGGAAGCATTGGCCGCCATTACGGAAGAAGAGCTCAAATTGCAGTCCGAAACAAACCTTTTTGCGGAGGATTTTCAGCCCCAGCTCACTGCCGAAGAGCTCAATGCCCTGGACGCTGAGGCCCAGGCTGTGGGAAATAATCTGGCTGCAGCGGAAGAATTGGAGGATATAGAGCATGAAGACTTAGAAGACATTGACGCAAACAAGGAATTGGAGAATTGGGATGATGCAAGTGAGGAATTAGAAGCCTTGGATAATAACGGAGGAAAAGCATGAAATTCATCCAAATTTTAAAGATTATTACGGCCCTAGCGGAACGGATTCTGTTTTGGAAGCAGGCCAAAAAATAATGCTCAAGGATGCAAGGGCACCAGAGCAAATAAAAAATCCCTACATAGCTGCTTTAATTACAGCATATGTAGGGATTTTTAGTTCAACGCCTTGTCCACCGAGCGACAACAACAGTACTGAAAATTTATGAGTAACGAAACGTTACCCGAAACAAGTGTTCTGTATAAAAATGTATTGCTGTCAACAAAAAATTACGGCTGCTACTGAAAGTTCGGTAGCAGCCGCTTTTTATTTTAAAATAAAATTATCCTCATATAAAAATGAATCCTTAAATACCTGGGTTTTTTAGAGTGAGCAGTAGAGTCTGTCGAAAATGACCATTTTTGCAAAACAAAAAAAGAACTGTACCTTTCGATACAGCTCTTCGTTAAAGTTTTGTGTATTTCGGACCACAAAACTTGCTCTAACGTGGTAGCGCTAAAGGGAATCGAACCCTTGATTTCGCCTTGAGAGGGCGACGTCTTAGCCGCTTGACCATAGCGCCATCTGGCTCCGGGACTAGGACTCGAACCCAGACCGAATGATCCAGAGTCACTTGTGCTACCATTACACCATCCCGGAAAAAGTTATGTTCACCAGAACAAGTAAGATTATAGCAGATTTTGGTGAACTTGGCAAGCACTTTTTGCTAAAAAGTGCAAGGTTTTTTTAGCGCATATTAATGAACTGCAAATCTACGCCGAAATCGCCAGCCTTCAACATTTGAATAACAGCCTGCAAATCATCCTTTTTAGCGCCGGATACACGCACCTGGTCATCCTGCAATTGAGCAGTAACCTTCAGCTTAGTAGCCTTAATGGCTACTTGAATCTTTTTACCATTCTCTTTGGAGATGCCCTGCTGAATATCCAGTTGTTGACGTACAGTACCCTTCGCCGCAGGCTCAATCTTGCCCGGCACCAGGCAACGCAGGGGAATACCACGCTTAGCCATTTTTTGGCGCAGCATATCCAAAATAGCACCCAGCTTATATTCATCCTCAGCCGCAACCTTTACTTCCTTTTCACCCAATTCAATGGAAGCACTGCTGCCACGAAAATCATAACGCTGGGAAATCTCCTTTTTCACTTGGTTAACAGCGTTGTCCATCTCCTGCATATCCACCTGAGAAACAACGTCAAAAGAACTATCCTTTGCCATGAAGATACCTCACTTCTTAATAATTATTATTCTGAAAATATTATATCATAACATATATTTTTATTCAATTTTTTTCTTGATAATGACAGCCTAGAAGGTGTTAGCTACGAGGCAAGCCTACGACGGCGTATGAACAAGGCCTAACGAAGTAGATAAGCCCTTATAGGTTGTCATGCTTCGGCTTGGGGGCCTTTTTCCCATGCATATACGCATGCTCCTGTGCCAACTCCCCCTGCAGCTTTACACCACTCCACAAGGCATTGGTCGGTGTCAGGGCCGCCTTTAAAGCCACCCTTTGCAGCTTACCCTTGCGAATAGCACTCAAAAGCCTATCTAAATCAGGACGATTAAAGCCACAAAGAATCAGCATTTCCTCCTGGGCCTCTTCCCCAGTATAAGCTTCCTCAACAGGCTCCACTCCAGGTACTCCGGCCAAATAGCCCAAGGGCTGCAGGAGCTGCTCCCTGGCTACCAGCTTCAAGGGCGCCTTGACCAGCATGCAAGCCAGCTTTAAAGCCGGCACTCTATCCTCAGAAAAATTGTAGGCTAAAACAAGCTTTGCCATACTCCACCTCCTCGTCAATTTCTTTTAAAACATATCTTACAGCAATGAGCTGCTATCAAAACAGCGAGATTTGATTGCTTTCGGGCAAGTCATTTAACACGCCCACATTAGCCAATGCCTCCAGAACGTTTTGACCAATGCCCGCACGCTGCTTTAAATCCTCCCAGGAAATAAAGGGATTATTAATATCACTGCAAGCGGAAATGGCCTTGGCCGCAATCTCGCCTACACCACCAATAGCGCCCAAGGGCGGCAAAAGCCCGTCCTCGGTAATTTTAAACTTGATGGCATGGGACTTATACAAATCAGGCCTATTGAACTTTAGGCCACGACACATCATCTCATTAGCCAGCTCCAAATAGGTCACTGTAGATTTGTCCTGCACGCTAGCCTTAAAGCCTTGGTTATAAACATTCTTAATGAAATTCTGCACATAGCTCTGCCCTTTAACCACATAATTATAGTCAAAATCCGTGGCTCGAACAGTGAAATATGCCGCATAAAATTCTTTCGGATAATGGACCTTACAGTAGGCAATGCGATAAGCCATCAATACATAGGCCACCGCATGGGCCTTAGGAAACAAATACTGCACCTTTTCACAGGATTTGATGTACCAATCCGGTATTTTAGCCGCCTTCATGGCCTCCAGCATTTTGGGCTCCAAGCCCTTTTTGGCCGCCTTACCCTTACGCACATGCTCCATGGTTTTAAAGGCCAGACTGGGCTCCACACCCTTACTAATCAAGTGAGTCATAATATCGTCACGGGTGGAAATGGTCTCTGCAACAGGCTTACCCTCTTTGATCAGGTCCTGAGCATTATTCAGCCAAACATCCGTACCATGGGAATAACCGGATACCCGCACCACCTCACTGAAATTTTTCGGCTGTACATCATGAATCATCTGGCGGACAAAGGCCGTACCACATTCCGGGATGCCATAGGTACCCACAGAACTGCCAATTGCTTCTGGATCCACCCCCAAAGAGGAGGTGTCCTGGAAGATACGCATGGTTTCCTCGTCTCCCACAGGGATATCCTTGGGATCAAAATTGGGGTCAACCTCTTCCCGCATATATTTTTCCAGCATCTTCAGAACCATAGGATCATCGTGACCCAATATATCCAGCTTAACCAAACGATCATTGATGCTGTGATAATCATAATGGGTGGTAATGGTTGGCTCATCAGGCTTATCTGCAGGACGATTCATGGGCGTAATGTAGTGAATATCCATGTTGCGGGGCACAACCATGATGCCACCAGGATGCTGGCCCGTTGTACGCTTGATGCCTGCCAGCCCCTCCACCAGCTCGGCAATCTTGGCTGGATGGGCATGGCGATTAGTCTCTTCATAATATTTTTTGATATAACCCACAGCAGTTTTGTTAGCTACCGTGGCAATTGTTCCTGCACGGCACACATTGTCGCGACCGAAAAGCTCCTCTGTGTACTTGTGCGCCACTTCCTGGTCGGACAGGGGATGTGCACTGGGGTCATCCGGGTCATGACCACCGGAAAAGTTTAAATCAATATCGGGCACCTTGTCACCATGGAAGCCCAAGAAAACAGCAAAGGGTATATCATGACCATCCCTCACCATAGGGGCACCGCATTCAGGACAAGCCTTTGGCGGCAAATCAAAGCCTGAATCCACCTCATTCTTCACAAAAAACTCGCTGTGTCGACATTGAGGACAGCGATAATGGGGCTTCAGGGCATTGACCTCCGTAATGTCCAGCATGGTAGCCACAAAGGAGGAGCCTACGCTACCACGGGAGCCCACCAGATAACCGCGGTCCAGAGAATGCTTAACCAGCTTGTGCGCAATGTAATATAGCACGGAAAAGCCGTGGCCAATGATAGCATCCAGCTCCATCTTTAAACGGTCCTCCACTATTTGGGGCAGCTTGTCCCCATACCAGGCATGAGCCTTGGCATAGGACAAATTTTTTACTGCTTCTTCAGCACCGGGGATGGCAGGAGAATAGAGCTGATCCCGATCAGGCACGGGCTTAATACGCTCTACCATGTCAGCCACCTTATTGGTATTGGTAACAACTACCTCATAGGCTTCAGCTTCGCCCAAATAAGCAAACTCCTCCAGCATTTCCTCGGTGGTATGCAGATAAAGAGGTGGCTGCAGCTCTGCATCCTTATAGTTTTGGGCCGCTTGCAAAATTGTCCGCAAGCGTGCATCCTCCGGATTGAGAAAGTGCACATCACAGGTAGCTACCACCAGCTTGTGGAGTCGTTTACCCAGCTCATAAATCTTCCGATTATGCTCCTTCAGCTCTTCTGGAGTACAATAGCCTTCTCGCACCAAAAACATATTATTGCCCGTAGGCTGAATCTCCAAATAATCGTAGAAGCTGGCAATTTCTTCCAGTTCCGCATCACTGGCGCCGCTGCGCACAGCCTGGTAAAGTTCCCCCGCCTCGCAGGCCGAGCCAATAATTAGTCCCTCCCGGTATTGGGAAATAGCATCTCGGGGCAACAAGGGGCGTTTATTAAAGTGACGCAGATGGCTAACTGTTACCAGCTTATAAAGATTGCGCAAGCCAGTTTCATTTTTTGCTAACAAAATAATGTGGTGACTACGAATCTTTGGTGTACGGCTTTTCTTCAATGTATCAGTGGGCTCCTGATCCACGTCCGCCCCCTTCAGGGTCCTATCACTGATTAAATAGCCCTCCATGCCAAAAATAAGCTTCAAATCGCTACCCTCGGCAGCATCGTAGCAGAAGGGAAAGGCCTGCACCACGCCGTGGTCCGTAATAGCCAGAGCCTTGTGCCCCCACTTGATGGCCTGCTTTACCAAGCCCTCCATGGGAGTGAGCCCATCCATCTTGCTCATTTTGGTATGGCAATGCAGCTCCACCCTTTTAATTTCGGCATTATCCATGCGGGGCTTGCTTTCCTGCTCCAGCTTCATGAGCCCCGTCACCTGCATGGTGAACTCATCCATCATAAAACGGTCCCGAGCCACATTGCCCTGCACCCGCAGCAGGGTCCCTGGCTTAAGCTTATCCGTTAGCTCATTACAAGCCTTGTGGGTAGCAGTAAGCGCGTCCTTGTTTCCTTTAAAGATGATTTTCAGCGTCATGCCATTAGTTTCATCACAAATATTAAAGGTCAAAATGACAAATCCAGTCCTGGTTTCATGCTCCACAAAGGTCTGCAAGCCACCATCCTTATCCAAAGTTTTGACAAACTTGCCCTCAATGACCACCTTATCCTCATCTTCAATTATTGAATCAATTTTGCGCACTTGCCCTTTAATAGCTCGTCCCCACAAAAGACCTGTATCCTTCTTTTGACCATACAAAGCCTCGTAGGCCTGCTGATAGGCTAACTCCTCTTGAGAAGGCTCGCTTGGCTCCGGTGGCAGAGGTACCTCGTCAGCTCCGGCACCGTTGGTCAAAGGAGCATCAACGCCTGCACAGAAAGCCTGCCTGGGCTCGGTCTGCCCAATTTCCACATCCACAGGCTCCGGCGGCAGGGGTAGCTCCTCAGCAAGCGGTTCGCCGGTGCAATCGGTCACCTCCACCTGGGGCTCCATTTCTCCCCGAGGCAGTGAACATTTGCTGCCATCACCATCACAAAGCATATCCACCTTTTGTAAAGAAAAGGCAGCGGCCAATTTTGCAGCCGCTGCCTGGATAATACCTTGAGTTAGATGGGCAGCACAGGTAAAATGCACCTCCCACTGACGGGTCGTTTCATCAACACAAATTTGGTTGATGTGCATTAACCGCAGCTGCAGCAGCTCACTTTCGGTAAATGACTGAGCAGACAAAAAAGCGAAAAACTTTTCCTCATCGGGCATAATGCAATATTTAGTTTGCATCATGTTATCCTTTCATTACATGTACATTACAATATCTAAATAAAACAAGCGCATCAATATTTGGAGTTTTCCACACCGGTTACGCCCTCGATGCTTTGCAAACCACGGACGTAATCAGCGCCTTCAATATCTTTGCCAATTTTTAAGTACAAATCGATAACCAAACTATTTTTATCCTTATTCTTTTTCACATTCAGAGACTTTACCTGAATACCATTTAAGGACAAATAG
>CAMFZA010000091.1 GCA_946002345.1 uncultured Phascolarctobacterium sp.
CTACTTATATACTAAAATTACTTCTCAATGATAATCAATATAGATAATTCTGCAAATTCTAAGCTTAGGAGACCTTACTGTTTTTTCTCCTGCAGGATTAAGGATATCAATATCCTTATATTTTTGCCTACTATAATGGATGCTATAATACCTGCTTATAATCCCATATAACTGCTTGGGCATATCAATCTCTAAATATCCTTTTTTTACGCCCCAAACACTTTGCCAAGGCAAATCGTGCCCATCATTAATCATTGCTGTCTTATCCTTGCAAAGTTGAGCATCACTTAAGTCAAATCCGTCCTTACAGCCAATCATCCATAGAATATTTTTACAGTATGGGCAATAATAATGGGGAGGTAATGGATTTGCTCTTGTTATTCCCAAAAGATAGAGCAGCAAGCTCGAACTAGCCGTTCCTCTAGCCCAAAATGGATATTGCTTTCTCTTAAGCCATTGTACGAGTTTTTCCAGCACCCATACATGCTCCAAGAGGCCTAAGCTATCAACTGCTCTCCATTCTTCTTCCAGCCTGTCACAAATATAATCCTCAGGACACAGGCCATACTTCTCCTGCATCCGCATTCGTAAAATACGCTTCAATTTTACTTTTTTGCTTTCTTTTGTCACTACGCTGAATAACATTTCCAACACCTACCTTCTAATAAAATTATAGCAAGGCAGATGTACTAAATTTAACCCATTAGGCGATTATTACATAGGCAATTACTTAATTACTATACAGATCGCAAGCCTTTGACAAATCATTTTTTACTGCCTCTACCAGGCTCACAGGGGACAGAATTTGGGCATGAAGGGCATATTGCAAAGCCCATTTTTGCATAGCAGAGCGGTTAACTCTCACCCTTGCTGAAATACTATCCTCTGCTTCGTCGAAAAAGCTTATCTCACTGCCAAAAAAGTCCATTACATCATTGAGCAAATACTTTTGCAAACGAAAGGTTACCACTTCACTCTCCCCGGAAAACATATAGATGTGCTCAGCCATATGCTTGGGTAGATTGAACTCCTTTTCCAAGCCTCTAATCTTCTTTTGTGGCTTTTGCCGTGTTTCAAGCAGCTCGATGCTCATAATCCTGTCTAAACGATAGTGGGAGACATTATCATATTTATCATAATTACCAATCAAATAATAGCGACCATTAGCAGCAGCAATTTGGTATGGATTGACAATATATTCCCTTACAGTACCATCCTCATATACACGCGGATGCAGCTTTTTATCAGTTCCGTAGGAGCCATAGGTAAATTTCACTTGCTTTTTCCCATTAATAGCTTCATCTAAAATCTCTATCACATAAAAAATTAACTTATTATTGGTGTACGTTATAGGCATGGTGCGAATGTGCTTTACTTTAGCCTCGAAATACTTACTAGATAAAGACTCTAATTTATGAATGAGTTCCTTGCACTGGCTGTAAGGAATATGCTTGGAAAATAAAAGACTATCGATTAAAAGGCGTAGCTCGCTATCATCAAAATCACGAAGGAGATAGAAATCCGTAAAAATGGAGTTATCTTCCACTTCTCCAGTTTTGGTATTTTTTGTCGCCCTTTGTACTGCCTTATACTCAATATTGTAGCCGAAATCTAACAGATTCATAATATTGCGCTTGATTGCCTTGCGATCCACCTTCATAGCATAATCACGCCACAACAAGTCCATAATATCCTTTTGGCTTAAACGATGATTGTGATCAGAATATTTCTGAAGAATTTCCAAAATATTGATGATCAGCATTTTCTTAGGCTGTGCTTCATACATTGCAAATCACCCATCCTTTGTCCACAAACAATGAGAATACACCTTATATTGCTCGTCCGTAAAACACACTATTGCCAAATTTTCCAGGCTTTCCAGCTTATCTTTATTCCATAAAATAGTATCAAGCGCGATATCAGCGGCTAGTTCTAAGGGCCACATATGATGACCAACGCCTAAACAAGGGATGCCTATGCTTTTTAGCTTATAATGCACCGCTAAGTTTAAAATCGATACATAGCATTGCGCTAGCAAACATAGATTTTTCTCCTTAATTGGCAAGTATTTAGGCGTCACTGTATGAATAATGTGTTTGGACTTAAGCTTAAAACCTGAGGTGATTATAGCTGTACCCACTGCCAGTTCACCATAGCCTCGTAAAGCAGTGGTCAGCTCTGCTTCTCCCGCTTTTTCGTAAATAGCTTTGCAAAGGCCGGAGCCCTTGTGCAAGCTTCTATTAGCGGAATTAACTATGGCATCAGCTCCAAAGACAGTAATGTCACCCCTTACAACAGCTATTCTTACCGGCATTACATCACCTTTAGCATACTCAAACTTCATCTTTAGCTTACCACATAAGTCGCATCCTCGCCATAGCATGATGGGATATAATTAGGGCATCACTTTTGTTAGAATTAGTTATCATTATAGCTTAATGGTCTAACATTTGCCAAAGGAGGAAGAAAAATGTCCAGTGAATGGAGTGTATTATTATCATCGGATGACCAAGAATTTATCCAAACAATACAATGGTACTACGATTTATTTAGAGATATGAATGCAGAATATTCTCAAAAAGTTTTCGCTTTACAAAGTAATTATCTAGAAGATGTTGACCAATTTCAGTCCCCAGACTCAGCACAGTATTGGTATCTTGCATTCTATGGCAGCTTTCAAAGCATCAAAAATGCCGCTGCCTATCTTAAGGAATATACCTGCATAGTCTGTTATGATGCTAATGAACATATGGATGAATTAGCAGAGCTATGCTCACAGCTTGACCTACATGAAGTTTATGCTTTTGCACACCGAAGTGACGCAGCATATTTTGCAGAGCTGATGGTAGTGCAATACGCCTGTGACCAACTCATTGGTATTGATAATGCTAATATTAAAGAATGTCTTGCTTCAGATGCCCAAAACATTAGAATGCTTAGCAAAAAAAATATTAATTCTTTCGAGGAGCAGTTTGAAAATGTGCATAGAGCCTTATTATATGTAAAATCAAACTATAAAAGCCTATACGATTTTTCTGTGGTATTTGAAGAAATCTGCAAGCTCCTCCCAAACTTAAATAACTATCTTTTCATGGCTTTCTTCAACAACCCTTTGTTCGACGACGAACAAGGAATTGTATATGTTGAAAGTGAGAAACAATATTCAAACCAAGCGCCAAACAGTTAAAACTCGACCCCTTGATAATATCAGAAATTGGCGAGGCTTGAGAGTACATATTGCACAAACAAAAACACCCCGGCGCGCAACGAAGTAAGTAAAGCACTGCTTTCTATTTGCTAGCTTGCAGTACAAATCACTTGCTTCACTACGTCCGGGGCGTTATTCTTGCTATTTGTATCTTTATAGATTGCAAAAGTACTAAAATTTTATCATACCTAAAATGCTACCGAAAAGAAGCTTGCCGTATTTTAGCCTCTAACCTGGCCATTGCCACAAATCAAATACTTGGTGCTGGTCAGCTCCGGCAGGGCCATGGGTCCACGGGCATGGAGCTTTTGGGTGCTAATGCCGATTTCCGCCCCAAAGCCAAATTCATTGCCATCAGTAAAGCGAGTGGAAGCGTTCACGTACACTGCTGCCGCATCCACAGTCTTTTGGAACAGCTGGGCCTGGCTATAATCATTGGTCACAATGCACTCGCTGTGGCCCGTACCAAAGCGAGCAATATGCTCCATGGCCTCTTCAATGGAGTCCACAATTTTCACGGACAGGCGCAAATCGCCGTATTCCGTAGCCCAATCCTCCTGGGTAACAGGCACAACGGCCTTGTCAAAGGCCTGTACACCCTCATCACCGCGAATTTCCACCCCAGCCTCGGCATACTTGGCCAGCATGGCCGGCATAAACCGAGACGCAATATCCTTGTGTACCAAAAGGGTTTCCATAGCGTTGCAAACGGAAGGACGCTGCACCTTGGCATTATAAGCAATCTTAACCGCCATCTCCACATCAGCGCTAGCATCCACGTAGGTATGGCACACCCCCGCACCGGTCTCAATCACGGGCACGGTAGCGTTCATCACCACCATTTTAATAAGGCCTGCACCACCACGGGGAATAACCACATCCACAAGGCCATTCAAATGAATCAAATCCTGCACTGCCTGACGGTCGCTGGTGTCGATGAACTGAATAGCCCCCTCCGGCATGCCGGCAGCAGTAGCTGCCTCGCTCAAAATCCCGGCCACCGCCTTATTAGACTCCATGGCCTCGCTGCCACCCTTGAGCACCACCGCGTTGCCGGATTTGAGGCACAGCCCTGCCGCATCCGCAGTCACATTGGGGCGCGCCTCGTAAATAATTCCTATTACTCCCAAAGGCACCCGCACTTTGGTAATGGTGAGCCCATTGGCCAAAGTCTTGCCATCCAACACATTGCCCACCGGGTCGGGCAAGGTAGCCACCTGGCGCAGGCCATCGGCCATGCCCTCAATGCGTGCCGCAGTCAGCTTCAAGCGGTCCAGCATGGAGCTTTTCATGCCCTTGGCCGCCGCCCGCTCCATGTCCAGAGCATTGGCCGCCAAAATTTCCTCCTGCTTAGCCAGCAAGGCCTGAGCCATTGCCAGTAAGGCTTTATTTTTCACAGCTGTGCTGGTTACAGCCAGCTTGGCTGCCGCCTTCTTAGCAGCCGCAGCCTTTGTTTTCACTAATTCATAAGTATCCATGTGTGCCCCTCGCTTATACCCTATTGCAAAATAACCAAATCATCACGATGAATAACCTCATCGAAATTTTTATGTCCTAAAATGCCTTCAATATCGCCGGACTTGCAGCCCTTGATTTTTTCCAGCTCTGCAGCCGTATAATGCACTAGGCCCCGGGCCAGCTCGTGTCCTTCCTTGTCGATGACGCTGACCGTACTGCCGCTTTGAAAATCGCCCACCACCTGATAGATACCTGCAGGCAAAATACTGCAGCCACCGGCCTTGCGAATGGCCTTGGCGCAGCCATCATCCACCACGATGCTGCCCTGGATTTTGGCACCAAAGGCCAGCCAACGTTTGCGAAACTGCAGGCGATTTTCCCGGCTCACAAAGAGAGTGCCAATTTCCTCACCCTGCAAAATGCGAGGGATGGCGTTCTTTTCGGTGCCACTGGCAATAACCAGCTGGATGCCGCTATTGGTAGCCGCCTTGGCCGCCTGATTTTTGGTAGCCTTACCCCCGGTGCCACGGGAGGAGCCCACACCACCGGCACTGGCTTCAATCTCCGGAGTAATTTCCTGCACGGTGTGCACCAATGTGGACTCGGGATGGGTAGCCGGATTAGCGGTGTAAAGGCCATCTATGTCGGACAGGATTATGACCAAATCGGCATCCACAATGCCAGCCACCAAAGCGGACATATTGTCGTTGTCGCCAATCTTCAGCTCATCTAAGGCTACTACGTCGTTTTCGTTAACAATGGGGATAACGCCCTGCTGCAATAGCGTCATAAAGGTGTTGCGGCAGTTGGTATAACGATGACGGTCAATGGCCTCGGTGCGGGTAATCAGCACCTGAGCCACAATCTGTCCGTAATCAGCAAAAAGCTTTTCGTAGGTATGCATCAAAACGCCCTGTCCCACAGCGGCGCAGGCCTGCTTGCCAGGAATGGTGGCCGGCTTGGCCGGCAGTCCTAAACGGTCCACCCCCACCGCCACAGCACCACTGGAAACGAGAATCATTTCCTTGCCCTGGTTTTGCAAATCGCTCAGTTCCCTGGCCAGACGGTCGATTTGGCTAAAATTCCGCTTGCCATTAGCATAGGTAATGGTGCTAGTGCCAACCTTGACCACAATGCGTTTAGCTTTTTTTAAGGCTTCACGAAAGGATTTACCCTCTCCCATAATCTCACCTGTTTCTTAATTGTTGTCCTTATATTCAAATACCATATCGCGGATACGCACGCTTTCGCCCTCCTGCACGCCCTTTTCCTTTAAGGCTTCGTCGATACCCAGGCGTTTCCAAATCAGTTGGAAGCGATACAGTGCTTCATCGTTATCAAAATTGGTCATGGCTACCAGGCGCTCGATGTTTTTACCACGCACCTCCCAATCAGTGTCGTTGCCCTCCACGATTTCGTAGCTATCCGGGTCAATCTCGTCAAAGCGTGCCAA
Organism: uncultured Phascolarctobacterium sp.; assembly: GCA_946002345.1. Classification (GTDB taxonomy): domain Bacteria; phylum Bacillota; class Negativicutes; order Acidaminococcales; family Acidaminococcaceae; genus Phascolarctobacterium_A. Next base: position 6,120 of record CAMFZA010000091.1, read on the forward strand.
GTCTTCCTCGTCCTCTTCGGGCTCGTAGGCCAGCAGTAAATCATAGGCCTTGAACATGAGCTCACGCAAGCCTTCGCCTGTGGCAGCGCTGGCCTTGCAGATTTCATAGCCCTTGGCCTCCACATATTCCTTCAAACGCTCAAAGTTTTCCTGAGCGTCGGGTAAATCCATTTTATTGGCTACCACCAGCTGTTTACGGCGGGCTAGGCGCTCGCTGTATTCAGCCAGTTCGTTGTTGATTTTATCAAAATCCTCGATGGGGTCGCGACCATCCACGCCGGCCACATCCACAATGTGCAGCAGCACCTTGGTACGCTCCACATGACGCAAAAAGTCGTGGCCCAGGCCCACGCCCTCATGGGCGCCTTCAATAAGGCCCGGGATGTCGGCCAACACGAAGCTACGCTCCTCATCCAAGCGCACCACGCCCAAAACCGGGGTCAGGGTAGTAAAGTGATAAGCAGCAATTTCAGGTCGGGCAGCGCTCACATGAGAAATAATGCTGGATTTGCCAACCCTGGGATAGCCCACCAGACCCACAACTGCAACAAACTACCACTCCAGGAAAAGCCAAGCATATACGCCGGAG
>CAMFZA010000092.1 GCA_946002345.1 uncultured Phascolarctobacterium sp.
TGTATAGTATTAAATCCCCATCTATGGACTGTCAAGAAGACATTAGCTGTGCGACGGGACCGCCACCCAGCAGCTGGTGCTTTATTGGCAGGCCTCCGCCATTTTGGTAAACAATAGCGCCATAGAAACGGCCCCAGGATCCTTGGTCCCCAAGCTGCGCTCGCCCACATTCTTGGCTCTACCAAAGCGTGCCACCATCTGTGTGGTTGCTTCAGCGCCCTTATTGGCAGCCTCGGCCATAGCGGCAAAAATAGCCTTTACATCCCCATCGCAGGCTATACCTGCATCCAGGGCCGGATAAAGAGCATCCACCATGGTTTTATCCCCCTGCTTAGCCTTAGAGATATCCATAAAGTCCTCCTTGGCCTGCTCCAGCATTTTGTGAATTCCTGCAGCATCCAGCTCAGCTACACCATCATCAATGCCTTCGGCAAAGCCACCGAAAACAGTACCCCACAGGGGACCGGCGCTACCGCCATTGACACCCATAAAGGCCATGGACAAATCATCCAACAGCTCCTTCATATCGGCACTGGTGTCCGCCTCCACCTGAGCCTTCATGGCATCCGCCATACGGCCAATGGTCAGGCCGTGGTCACCGTCACCAGCAACGCTATCCAACTCACACAGGGGAAGCACATTCTCCTTCAATGTTACAGCAGCTGCCAAAAGCATTTTTTTCAACAAATCTAAAGTCAGCATGCTATCACCCTACCTTTCCGCACTTAAGCATTCATTTTTGTAAAGCTTGCACCCATCAACAGAAGTGCTTTGGCGAAATTTTCTATTATCAGGCCAGCTTTTACGATATATACGCTATGATAATTCTCCAATATGGTCTACTATTCCTGCCACTTTTGCAAAAAAAATTACTGCCAGATCCTTGTGCTCTGACAGTAGCGTTTTAAATATAACTTAAAGGATTGGTGTGCTTACCATTTTTTAAGACTTCAAAATGGAGATGGGGGCCGGTGCTGTAGCCACTGGAGCCCACATAGCCAATAATCTGACCCTTTTTCACATAGGCACCTGCACTAACCGCCAAGCTGCTCATATGGGCATAGGCAGTAGTGAGGCCTTTGTCTTGGCTTATGAGAATATTACGAGCATTGCCAGCATACCTACCGGATTGCTGTACATAACCGGAGGCTGCAGCGTATACGGGAGCTCCGTAATAATTAGCAATATCAATGCCGGAATGCCAGGTGTAATCATAGCCTCCAAAAGGATTGGAGCGACCACCAAAATAAGAGGTAATTTCCCCACCGGCAGTGGGCCACTGGCTGGGAGTCACTTCACGGCGATAGTTTTCGCTTTCAATAGCGCTCAAGAGGTTTTCTAAATCAGCCTTCTTAGCCTTGGCCACATTGTCAATGTTCTTTTCCTGCTCCAGCATATAGCCCATGGGACTGCTATCTCCCAAGGCAGGTCCACCCTTACCAGCGAATTCTGCCACATCAGTTTTGGGTGGCAAAGCGGTACCACTCTTAGCCATTTCCTGACGTACCTTATCCTCCAGCTGAGCCAAATAAGCCAACTGCTTTTGATTCTTTTCAGCCATCTTTTGCAGCTCCTGAATAGTACGCTCTTGGGCAGCCTTGGTAGCCTTGTATTCAGCCAGCTCCTGCTTTTGGTTTTCATTTTGAATGGCAAAGTGCGCCAAAACGCCAATAGTAACGGACACTACAACCAAAAAAGCGGCCACACCGCTAAAGGCATATTTTAAATGAGTCTTCTTCACATTAGTTTTGGCAATGTGGGAGCCATCGGCCGGAATCAGCCAAAAGGTAAAGTGAGAATTGGTATGCCAGGTCTTTTTGCATACAGCGTAACGATAGTTCATACTTTGGGACAAAGCCAAGGCATGGGCATCCAAACGCTGCCGCAAGCTTTGCAGTTTTTGAGTGGACAAACGTATAATTAATTTAATTTGTTCAAGAAACTTTTCCAGCATCACTACTCTCCTTAACAGTAAAACCCACAACTCTATCTACTTGAAGCCCCATTTTAGGCCTTAGATTCAGCAAAAAGCACTATTATTATAATACTTTTCTTCATTTTAGTCAAAAACTTTTTCTTATACAAGAACTGCCCATCAGCTTCTAGATTGCTACAACGACTAAATTTATCTGCAAAAATTATAGTTCTACTAAAGCAAAGAAATAACCGCGAGCAAAAAATGTCTCGCGGTTATATTTTAATTATCAAAGACTTGCTGGAAAAACTACTCGTTTTTCGGGCCTAAGCCATATTTTTTCAGGTAGCGGTACAAGGTTACACGACTCACATCCAGCATGGTGGCCAGCTTACTGATATTGCCACCGGCAGATTTCCAAGCCGCAATAAAGGCCTCCTTATCATATTTCCAGGAGCGCTCCAGTGTCTTGTCGCCGGGCAGCTTAATATTTTCCGCTTCGATAATGCTGCCGGGAGTGTGGAAAAAGGCCTGTTCAATAACGCCCTGCAGCTGCTTAATGTTACCGGGCCAGCTGCAATTTAACAGCAGGGTAACAGCCTCGGGGGACAAGCGTTTTTGGGGCAGGTTGTGCTGAGCACTCATCTCCACCAAAATATGACCGGCAATAACCTCAATATCCTTCACACGCTCTCTGAGAGGGGGCACTCTCATAGTGGTATCCAGCACCAGCTCATACAGCTTGCGACTGAAAAGTCCCTTGTCCGCCAAGCGCTTTAAATTGGAGTCACAGGCTGCAATAACCCGCACATCAAAGTAGCGGGGCTTGCCGCCCTTTTTCAGGGGAGGCAAACCATGGATTAAGGCCTCGGCCAGCTCATCGCCCATTTCCAAGGGCAGCTTTTCTATCTCATCCAGGAAAAGGGTGCCGCCAATAGCCAACTCCAGCTTGCCTGCAGATTGTTGGTCCCCATCATTGGCCCCAAAGAATTCTGTCTCCAGCTCCTTTAAGGAGTCATTGCGACACTTCACCGCAATCAGGGGAGCAGCCGCTCTAGCGCTGGCCTGATGAATACCATGGGCCAAACGCTGCTTGCCGGTGCCGGGCTCACCCTGCAGCAAAATATTGTGGTCCGTGCGGGCCACTCGACTAGCCTTGTGCTGCAAGGCCAAGAACTCGCTGGTTTCGCCCACCATGCTGTACAGGCTGTAGCGACTGCTGTAGCCAGTGGCGTGAGCGATGGTGGTTTTCAAATCCTCGATGGACATGGACAGCACCAAAGCGCTTTCCACCTCGCTGCCCACCTTGATAGGCATAACGGTGGTAATATCCTCATAGGTTCTATCCTGGGTAATCCAAGTGATTTCCCGACGCTGAGTAGGGGTTCCCTTTAAAGCCTTCTTAATGGGAATATGCTCATAGTTCAGGAAAACATCCTTCAGGCTTACTTTATTATCCAAACGCTTGCTCCCGTTTTGGTTGCAATACTTAATTTCCCCATCCTTACCCAGCCAATACACGGTCACCGGCAATTGGTCCATCATAATGCGGTTAATGGTCCAGGACTCCAGCATGGCCATATGCTGCTCGATGGAATATTTCATAGTCAAGAGCAGACTCAACAGCAAATCGTAGGGCAAATCGTTCTGATCCATGGAAAAGAAGGTAATGATATAACGAATCTTGCCATTAATGCAAATGGGGGCACTGCAGGCATCACCGTTATGACTATCCTTGATCCACATTTCGGGACCAAACATCAAAAAGGGCACATTGTGCTCACGGGCCACGCTGATGCTGGAGGTTCCCACATCCTCCTCCAAAACCCGCATGCCTTGAATATCCTCGATAATGCGTTGGAAAAAGGGCATGGCATAATTCTTAATGACGTAACCATTTTCATCAATCAGGAGCATGCTCAAATTATGAATATTGAAATGCTGCTTGCTTTGCTCGTATAGACCATCCACATATTTGACAATGAACTCATGGGTCCTTTGGTGCTCAGCAATTTCCTCACGATTCATCTTATTGATTTTAGGCATGGTTTCGTGGGGCAAATTCAATGCCCGACAGCGCAGCCAACTTTCAGCTACCCACGGATGCACGTTGGGGTCCACTATCCCCTCTTCCATAAACTTCTTGTAGTAAGAAGCTAGCTTTTCTTTGTTGCGTCTTTCACGAATCATGAATAAACCCTCCCCCGCTGCCTTGGCAGCTATTTCAACCCTTTATCCTTTTGGGTAACCTTTTTTACCCCTAAAATTGCTACGAACATGCTTTTCTATCGCGTTTTGCGATAGGAAGGTCAATATTCTGTATTATTATATACGTCCCAGGTTTTCAGCTTACTTAAAGCTTGCACGCTAGCCTCCACCTGACGCAGCAAACGTTCCTTTTCCTTGGGCAGCGTTGCTGCCAGCTGCACATAGTTAGATACATGGTTACTGCGGAACAAGCAATGCTTATCCGCCGGCAAATCAATATGCTCCAGCATCAGCTTTAGCTCCTGCATCAGTCCTGCCGGGGACAAAGGATTAAACTGTCCGGCCTCGAACTGGTCCAAAAGCTCGCTACCACGATAGAGCATCAAGCACAGAGCGCTCAAATGAGTGGGCTGAATAATATTGATGGCCTTGGCCGTTGCCAAAGCATGGCGAGCACTGCCCTCCACCCCTGCCAGACCCAAAATCACCATCAGGGATAGCTTCATACCGCTGGCAGTCACTCTGCGACCTGCTTCAATTGCTTCTTCCGCATTGACGCCCTTATTTACAGCCTTAAGGGTAGCGTCGTCACCGGTCTCCATGCCGTAATACAAAAGCTGCAGGCCTGCCTCCTTCAGCTGGCGCAGCTCCTCCTCGCTCTTGCGCAGGATATCCTTGGGGGCCGCGTAGCTGGCCACCCGTTGCAGCTTGGGAAATTGCTCCCTTAAAGCCTGCAAAATTTTGAGCAGCTTGGCTGTTGGCAGCACTAGGGCATCACCATCGGCCAAAAAGACCCGGCGCACCTTATCCTTGCCATAATAGGCAGCCATAGCAATTTGCCTGGAAATTTCCTCATCCTTTAATATTTGAAAGGGTACCCCACGATACATATTGCAATAAGTGCACTTATTGTGAGCGCAGCCCCTGGTTACTCGCAAAATAAAGCTTCTTGCCTCACTGGGAGGACGAAATACTGGTGTGTCATAGGAATCAAAAAACATATTAACCTCACTTACAAAAAAAACAACAATAAAATACAACAACAAAAACAATACATAGCGCCAGTATAATGCAGCCAGCTTTTCACAGTGTCGCGACTAACTGTAAAGGAAAATCGGCTGACAGTGTTTACTATAGAACACTTTTAATTATATTATACCTTATTTTTCGCAATTTGTAACGTGCTTCTGAAAACTTTTTGTAAACAATTTTACAAAGCTTTAGGGAACCAGCTTCAGAGTGTAAAACTATGGCCGCCCACCAACTAAACTTTTTGCAGAAAATCTCCTGCTGCCACCACTTTTGCGGCTTAACATGCTATAATAGAAAGCGAGAGTTATTGTTTTTCATGTTGGAGATTATTAAAGGAGAAAAATATATGCTGAACCAATTTTCCCGCACAGCACTTTTAGTAGGCCAGGAGGCCATTAGTAAATTACAGCAGAGCCGAGTTGCCATTTTCGGTATTGGCGGCGTGGGCGGCTCTGTTGCCTTGGCCTTGCGCCGCTGCGGCATAGGGACCTTTGACCTCATTGATAATGACACGGTGGCGCTGACTAATCTCAATCGTCAAATTATTGCCACCCATGCTACTTTGGGACAGCCCAAGGTGCAGGTCATGGCAGAGCGCATTCACGCCATTAATCCCCTCGCCCAGGTCCATGTGCACCAATGCTTCTTTTTGCCGGAAAACGCCCCTGAGTTCAACTTTGAGCAATATGATTATGTGGTGGACGCAGTGGACACTGTGGCTGCTAAAATTGCTATTATTATGGCTGCTAAGGCAGTCGGTGTACCCGTCATTAGCAGCATGGGTGCCGGCAATAAAATGGACCCCAGCAAGTTTCAGGTGGCAGATCTAAATCAAACCAGCGAAGACCCCTTAGCCCGCGTCATGCGACAGGAATTAAAAAAGCGTGGCGTGAAGAAGCTTAAGGTGGTATATTCCACGGAGTTACCCTTGACCCCTGTGGACGAGTTGGAGGGCGAATGCCATGCGGAGGCGCCCCGGCGGCGAACCCTGCCCGGCAGCACCGCCTTTACCCCCTCTGCCGCCGGTCTGCTTGTGGCCAGCGAGGTGGTCAAGGATTTGATTGGCTGGGATGGCGGCCAGCGCAAGGGTATGGCCTAAAGCTTTGCTAATAGACTAGCAAAGCTCGTCGATATCGCAAAGTTTTTCTAATGCACTATCAAAACTTTTTTAGAGACACAAAACCCCCGAAGCGTCGCTTCGGGGGTTTTGCTCGTAGCATGTTGAGTTGAGAAGGTATATAAGCTATTAGAAAGTTACATACAAGTCAGCGTAGAAAATCTTCTCGTCGCTGCTACCAACTTTAGCTTCGGTATCAAAGTATTGCAGTTCCAATACCATGTTCTTTGCGAAAGTATAGTTAGCAGTCAGACCATAGCCTTTATAGCCGCCACCAGTAGTGGTTGTAGTATCCTTCAAGAAGGTAGATGCATCGGTGGTAGGAGCAATAATAGCATTAGAGGGTTGATCAAAGTAGGTTGCAGCAAGGCCCCAAGTACCAGGAGCGTCAGCTTCAGCACCCTTGTAAGCCAGTTTAGCTACCCAACCGTCTTT